>OMZJ01000039.1 GCA_900315495.1 uncultured Lachnospiraceae bacterium | reverse complement strand
TGAGCGATTGCAGAGTATCGCCCTCCACCTGAATGCTTCCACCTGTGGGCTGAATCACAGTTGCAATGCAGTTGAGAAGCGTGGATTTACCGGAACCACTGCTTCCCATAATACCGAGAAACTCTCCCGGCATGACCTGAAAAGTGATTCCGTTCAGGGCTCTCGTCTGGTTTGACAAAGTCCCATAGACTTTGGTAAGATTTTCAATCTTCAAAATTGGTTTCATGTGAATACCTCCTATCCATTTCTGGGTAAGTGATAGCACAGAAACACAATGAATAACACTTACAGTCGTTGTAAAAGGTAATGCTGAAGATTACGGGCTCCCCGGTAGTACCTGTCCGGACTTTGGGAAGTATCGCAAGAAACTGACAACGAGGCCTCCGAAAAAGTGCAACTTAATGATGACGAGGCACGTGGAGACGGTATGTGCATTGTCCAAATTCTCGGAAGCGAAGCACCATATCAGCGTTCAAGTAGATATGGACGAGCTGGATGTAACCGCAGCTGAGAGCAAGGCTACATAGGAAGAGATCCAAGCGTGGGTGCAGGAGAAGTACGGATTCCATGTGACACACCTGAATATCGCGAAGACCAAGCGGAAGTGTGGGATCATCGAACGGCAGAACTATAATCTGCCAAAGAGTGAAGACAGTCGGTCTCCTGAGACCCCGAAGAAAAAGGAAGAGGCGATCATCGAGGCGTTTAAGGCTTTTCAGATGATTTGAAGTGGATAAAACGATATAAACTGGGAGCAGATCACATTAGCGTGGTCTGCTCCCTTTCTTTATGCTTCGATTTGAGCACTCCTCCGGAATCTGTCCGGCGTGATCCCGTACATTTCCTTAAAACTGCGGATAAACTGGCGGGTGTCTTTATAACCGATCTCTTCACAGATGTGATCGAGTTTCCACTTTCTTGTTTTCAGCAGCTCTGCCGCTTTTCGGAGCTTAAAATCCTTGACGGTTTCCGAGAAGGACCGACCGGCCTGCTCCTGAAACATGCGGCTTAAATAGGATTCATTGTAATGGAATTCTGCAGCCAGATCATGCAGGGTAATGGTGCGGTAATGATTGTACATATAGTTGACCATGTCGAGTATCCGCTGGTCCCGTAAAGCAATGCTGTAGAGAGGCTGCATCGTGTCCATATATCGCTGAAGGATATAGGTAATGAGACTTGCCGCAGTCGATTCCATGAGTTCTTTCTGATAAGGCAGCGCAAGACTTTGCTGCTCGTACAGAAAGAGCAGCATGCTTTCGGCGGCAGGGTCCTTACCGCATTGAAAACTGATCGGATAGACCATAGAGGGAAGATGCGGAATGCTCATCTTCACGAAGTGGCTGAGCCGGATCTTCATGGTCAGACACAGTGAATCTCCGACGGCAATGAGCTGGTGCTTCGTCGGGACCGGGATGATAATAAAACTGCCTTCCTGCTGGATCACTTCGTTTTCTCCGACGCGATGCATGCAGCTGCCGCGGAGCACATAAGCGCATTCGATGAATTCGTGAGCGTGAGTCGGTATTTCTATATAACGAAGCAGTTTTTCTACGGCCACGTTCATGTCAGGCGGCATGAAGTCCGCCTCCGTCAGGCCGGTATTCCCGTATCTCTCATGAAAAGAGGCAACGATCTGTCCCTGCTCCTGAAGAGCCGGCGGGTCATTGATGGTCTCCAGAGTATGCCGGTCCGTTCCATGCATCATCAGATATAAATATTGACCATGACGAAGCAAGGTTCCCGTCTCCCGAAAGGAATCCAATCCTGCTTTCTCATAGGGGTTCAGTCGGGATAATTCCCGGATCAGGTGATTATAGTTTGCCAAGGCAGGTCTCCGTTCCTATGAAGATGTGCACCAGGTGCTTCTGATGCTGCGTCTATTTTATCCTCTGTAAAAGTAAAATTCAACCTATCAAGCACGTAAAACAGGGGCATTTTTTTATTTCATGCGAAACATATACTATGATACAGAAAAGCAGAGAAAGGACTCTGAACATGGGGAAAAAGCTGAACGATCTGAAATGTACGCTCATTCAAAAAGCAGTCTATGCAAAGCTCTACAAGGGACACAAACCGAACGAATGGGAACCGTGGCATGAACCGGGAGTGAAGAAGCTGGAAAACGGCCTGATCTGCAGAAACGATGTCAAATACGGGGAGACCTATCCGAACAGCTTCGCGGACATCTGGTATCCCGATGACAGCGGTAAGAAACGGCCTGTAGTAGTATATTTTCACGGCGGAGGTTTCATTTTCGGCAATAAGTCGTCCGGCGACCCGATGCAGACCGGCAACGGCGGTGTGGGAAAACTGGAAGCTATCGTGAAGGCCGGCTACATTCTGGTGAATGCGGATTACGCCCTTGCGCCGCAGTATCGTTTTCCGGTGCCAGTTTTGCAGTGTGACGAGCTGTTTCGCTATCTGATCGCACATCAGGAAGAATTGCAGCTTGATATGTCCCGCATTTGTCTTTCGGGTGGCAGCGCCGGAGCAAATATCACTGAGATCTATGCAGCCTGTGTCTGCAATCCGGCGTATGCAGAGCTCCTCGGCGTCGATCCTGTCTTATCGCAGGAAAACCTGAAGGTACTGGCGATCGACGAGGCCGCGCTGGATGCCAGTGTTTTCGATAAAAACATGTACGCGATGCTGGGCTGCGCGACAGGAGCGAAGCGCAACACGCCGGAGGAAGTCTCAATGATCAACGCGAAAAACTACATTTGCGGCAGCTTCATCCCCAGCTGGATCAACGCCTCCAATGAGCCGAATGATGAGAGCGGATATTTCATCACGGAGGGACGCGGCCTGAAAAAGAAGCTGGACGAGATCGGGGTACCCAATGATCTGGTGTTTTTCCCCGGAGCCGGTTTACCCCATGGATATATGGATCAAATGGATCAGGAACTACATGCCAAAGAGGCCTTCGAGAGGATGATGGCATTTATCAATAATCATATTTAAAGGAGAATGCAGCGATGGCAAAAAAAGAACGAGTGAACAAACATCCCGATTGGCGGCTGAGCCGGTCGGAAAAGAACTGGTACTATGTGGGCGACACAGCGCGGCTTTTCTGCACATCGCTTGTTGGCTCCTACATGACTATGTTCCTGATGTTCCAGGGCATCAATACGGCGTCCCTGGCCACGGCAATCCTGCTCGTCAAGATCATTGACTCGGTGGATGATGTGCTGTTTGGCTATTTCATAGACCGTATCCACATCAAGGACTGGAAGCTGTTTCGAAAATTTGCCGGTGAAGGTAAGTATATGCCCTGGTACCGGCTGTTCTTCTGGACCTTTCCAGTCGCGACGATCCTGTTTTTCCTGATGCCCAAGGGCGCACCGGATGCTCTCAAGATTGCCTGGTTTTTTGTGACTTATCTGTTCTATGACTTCACCTGCACGCTGACGGAGGTCCCGATGCAGTCGATGATCACCACGCTGACGGACAGCCCCTCCGAGCGCAACAGCATTCTGACCGTAAAAGGCGTCATCACTGTCATTGCAGCTATCGGTATGGCAACCGTCGTCTCGGCTCTGCTGAGCGAAAAGGTAGGTGTTCCGCTGAAAAGCATCGGCGTCGTCGGCGCGGTGATTTTCCTGGCGTTTATGGTACCCATGGTGTTCAAGGTCCACGAGCACAACACCGAGCTCAAGAACGTGGAGAACGAGGGCTCCCAGGAGAACTACAGCTTCAAGGACATGATCAACTGCGTGTTCACGAACAAGTACATCCTGGTCTATTTCCTGGCCGTCATCATCTCCACCATCTTCTGCACCCGCACCGCTGTGGAAAGCTTCCTCGGCTTCTACATTTTCCATGACTCGATGATCTTCACCTATGTGATGCTGATCGGCTTCGTCCCCGGCATCATCCTGAGTGCCTTCTGCGGCAAGCTGGCGGACAAATTCGGCAAGCGGAATCTCTTGGCCTTCATCTTCGTGCTGCTGACGGCCGCGACGCTGATCATCTATTTCTTCTGCCATGACAACAAAACCATGTTCATCGTAGTCGGCGGCCTGTGCGCGATCCCCAACGCGCTGGTCAGCGTAGTCAGGACCTACATCGCGCCGGACACCATCGACTATACCCGGTATAAGACCGGCAAGGACTGCTCCGGCATCTTCTATGCGCTGCAGTCCTTCCTGAACAAGGCGCTGGGTGGTGTGGTTGGTTCCGTCGCCCTGTATATCCTGGCTGTATTCGGATGGAAAGAGGTCACGGGCGACAGCTTTGCGGATCTGGCCGCCCAGGGCGTGACCCAGTCCGAGACCGCGCTGAGCGCACTCTGGAATCTGGGCTATCTGATCCCGGCCATCGGCTTCGGGATCTCTGCGATCCTGCTGTACGCGTTCTACAATCTGAAGGATAAGGACGCGGAGCTGATGGCCAAGTGCAACGCCGGACAGATCACCCGCGAGGAATGTGAAGCACAGCTTTCGAGGAAGTATTGATGACGCCCACCGGCAATGCAACCGGGTACTATCCCGCCAAGACCATCCAAACCTGGCACGGCCGGGCGCTCATCGTGACGCGCGGTGACGGAGAATTGAAGATCGAGGTGCAATGACATGGCATTTACGGCAATCAAACGGGCAGTCATGAACGCCCGCTTCCATAAGGTCAACAAGCATTACAAGACCGATCCCGTTGTCGGGGACCGCAGCTACATCCAGCGCGAAGGCAAGGAACCGGTGGAAGTGCTGTTTTACTATCCCGAAAAACGCGAAAACATGCCGGTGTTCGTCCAGATCCATGGCGGCGCCTGGGTCGGCTTGGACGCGGTGGACGACGATCGCTATTGCCGGCGGCTGAGCGAGGAGCTGGGGGCCTTTGTGGTCAATGTGAACTACAAGCGGCTGTATGACAGGAGTTTTCCTTATCCCCAGGAGGAGGTCGTGGACACTGTCAAGTGGCTGAAATGCCACGCTAAGCAGCTGGGGATCGATCCTGACCGGATCATCCTCTCCGGCGGAAGCGCAGGCGGACACCTCACGGCAGGCTCTGCCATCCTGCTGGCACAGCAGGGCGTGAGAATCGCTGGTCAGATCATGGAGGTTCCTTTCCTGGACTTTACTCACACGATCCCCATCGACTTCCCGGAGGGAGACAAGCTATACAAGCTGATGTTTGAGCTCTATCCTCCCAAGATGCCCCTGGACAGCGAAGTGCTCTCCCCGGCGGCGAAGATCAAAGAGGAGACGCTGGAAAAGCTCTCTCAAGCGGTGGTCATCGTCTGCGGCCGGGATCCCCTGCATCCCCAGGGAGAGCATTACGCAGAACTTCTGAAACAGCACGGCAAACTGCTGGATCTGAAGATGTATAAAGACGGCTATCACGGCTTCGGCACCGACAAGGCTGAGGAAAAGCCGGAACAGGACAAGCTGCGGGAGGACTGCTTCCGCTATAAGGTGGAAAAGGCAAAAGAGCTCTATGCGATGAGCGGGGAGGAAAACCATGGCAAAGCGGAAAACGCATAAAGAGGACCGAAAAGGCTGGCCGCTGTTCAACCGACTCCTGGCTGATTATATCGAACTGACCCGTTTCCCGGAGCTGCCGGAGCGCCCGAAGCAGGGGAAAAACTACGAATACTGGCCGGACGGCGCCCTCTGCGCGAATGGTAATCCTTACCACGGCTGCATCCGTCTGGGCAGCTCAAACAAGCTGATGATCGGTTTTTCCGGCGGCGGTGTTTCGGTAGATGGGCATACTGCGGCCAGACCCCAGCGTGTGGGCGGAAAAGGTGAGATGTTCTATTCCGACGACGTGCGGTTCGGGGACGTGATTCTCCGAATGGGAACCTTCGGGCGGTCAAAAAAGAATCCCTTCCGGGACTGGAACGTGCTATTTGTGACCTACGCCACCGGGGATTTCCACTGCGGGACCGGGGATTTTTCCTATACGGACCTGAATGGAAAACCCGCCGTGCTGCATCATCACGGTTATACCAATTTCCAGCTGCTGCTGAAAAAGATCAAGGAGCTGGTGCCGAATCCGGATCAGATCCTGGTGACCGGCTTTTCGGCGGGAGCCTTTGCAACGTCTCTGCTGACCGACGCGGTCGCCGCCGCCTTCCCGGACTGCCGGGATATCACGGCCTGTGTGGACAGCGCCATGATGCATTACGACTGGCAGCAGGTGGCCCGGGAAGTCTGGAAAGCGCCGGAGGAGATCGCGGCGCGCCTCACCGGAGACGAGATCGTATCCGACAGCCTGCTGGCACTGCATAAGAATCACCCCGAGATCAAGATTATGTACTGCTGCTCCGTGCGGGACGCCGCGCTGACACAGATGGAGATGTATCTGGAGGACGGGCGCTGGGTTCCGGACAAGGCCGCAGGCTTGAGCTTCCAGCGGAAGCTGAAGGAAATGCTGGATCATCTGCAGAAAGAGATCCCGGATCTGAGCACCTTTCTTTTTGACACCCCGGACAAAAACAGCAAGGACGCTGACTTGACCATCCACTGCCTCTGCGGCTCCAATGCCGCTTTCACAACAAGTGTGGACGGCGTGAGCTGCGCCGACTGGATGATGCGCGGCGTCAGCGGTGAGGTGTTGAAATTAGGCCTTGGACTGCTCTGAAAGGAGGATCAAAATGAAAGCGCAAGAGATCATTTTATGCGAAGAAAGAAATGTTACGCTGACCGCCTACATCCAGGAAGTCGACGGAGAATTCGGCTTTTCCAAGCGCCCGGCCATGCTGGTGATCCCCGGCGGCGGGTATGCCATGTGCTCTGACCGGGAGGCCGATCCCGTGGCCGCGGCCTATCTCAAGGCGGGATACCAGGCCTTTGTTCTCCGCTATACCTGCACGCCCAAGGGAAAGTGGCCGCTGCCGCTGGAGGACTACGAGCAGGCCATGACGCTGATCGTGGACAATGCGGAAGAGTGGCATCTGGACAAAACAAAGATCGCGGTCGTCGGTTTTTCCGCGGGCGGTCATCTGGCGGCCTGCGCCGCAACCGTGGCAGAGCATAAGCCCGCCGCCGCTGTTCTTGTCTATCCCGCTATTCTCAAGGACATCTGCGATCTATGCCAGCCGGGAATGCCCTATCCCCATGAACATGTTACGGCGGAGACCTGCCCCTGCTTCTTTGCCGCGGCGCGGGACGACCGCACGGTGGACATTTCCAACACGCTCCGCATGGAGCTGGCGCTGGCGGAAAAGGGCGTGGCTTTTGAGAGCCATATCTATTCCTACGGCGGACACGGCTTCTCCACCGGTGAGGATTGGATCAACACCAACTCCGTCTGCCCGCGCCTGCCCCGATGGGTGCCGGACAGCATCGAGTGGCTGAGCGAGGTCATGGGAAAGCTGAAGCGCGGCGGCTTCACCGAGCCGACAGCGGCCATATCCATGAACGGCAATTTTGCGCCCGTACTCAGCGCAGACTGCACGCTTTCGCATCTTCGCAGGCAGAGCGGGGAAGCCCAGACGATCCTTACACCGATGTATGCAGCGATCGAGGCTGTTGCGAAAGCCCGGCAGTTTTCGGTAGAAGGACTGATGGCGGCGGTGGGAAACAATACCGCACGGGAGATCATGGAAATGGTTCAGATCCCCGCTGAGACAATTACGGAAATCGACAAAGCGCTGCATCAGATGATCAATGAGCTGGAGGGTTAACCAATATGGTCAGGATCGAATCTCCTGAAGTACAGGATTTTGAAATAGCGCACCTCTCGACACTTCGCTCCCTTGCGCCGGAGTGCATGGTGCTGTTGAAAAAGAACGGAGATTTCCCACTTTCCGCACCTTGTAAAGTCGCGATCTACGGCGCCGGCGCCAGAGAAACGATCAAAGGCGGCACCGGAAGCGGCGACGTGAATGTGCGGCACTATGTCACGGTGGAAGAAGGCCTGGAAAACGCTGGCTTTACCGTTACCACCAAAGCCTGGATGGACGGTTATAAGGCCGCGAAGGAAGCCGTGATTCAGGGCTTCTACGAAGGCATTGCGAAAGAAGCCAAAGAACTCGGAAAATCCGTTTTCCTTGTCGGCATGGGACGGACCCCCGGTGAACCTAAGTATGAGCTTCCAATCGAGGGAGAAGGAGATGTCTGCATTTATGTTCTGTCCCGCAACTCCGGTGAAGGCGCAGACCGTCCCGGTAATGAGGGTGACTATCTTCTGACAGGCGATGAGGTGCGTGATATTCTGGTCTGTGCCGAAAAATATCCGAAATTCATGCTGGTACTGAACGTGGGCGGTCCGGTGGACATTGCGCCGGTACTGGATCAGGTGGAAAACGTGTTGCTTCTGAGCCAACTGGGCAGCGTCACCGGAGACGCTTTCGCAGACGTGCTGCTGGGGAAGGCCGCTCCCTCCGGCAAGCTCACCACCACCTGGGCCAGGGCCGAAAATCTTTCTTCCATTGGGGATTTTGCTCAGCGGGACGATACCCGCTACCGGGAAGGTGTGTTTGTGGGCTACCGCTATTATGACGCGGCGCCCGTCAAGCCGCTCTTCCCTTTCGGCTATGGCCTGAGCTATGCGGAATTCGAGACGGACTGCACCGATTTCACGGTGGAAAACGGGATCGTGACCGTAGAGGCGACGATCCGCAACACCGGCCGCTTCCCCGGGAAAGAGACCGCGCAGCTGTATATTTCCGCCCCGGACGGCAAACTGAAAAAGCCCCTGCGGGAGCTGGGCGGATATGCCAAAACAAGAGAACTTGCCCCCGGTGAGAGCGAGACACTCGTGTTGAATCTCCCGCTGGAAAACATGGCAAGCTGGGATGAAGAAAACGACTGCTGGCTGCTGGAGCAGGGCGAATACCTGTTTTGTCTTGGCGATACCGCCGTCGGGGTCGTGTCTCTGGACGGGGATGCGACTTCCGCGACCCTCAGCCATTCCGGCGGCGATGCGGATTTGGACGACTGGACGCCGCAGATCACACGCGAGATTCCCGAAGGGCTGACCCGCATTCGGGTATCTGCTGCCTCGCTCGGCCACATTGAACACTATGATCGGAAATGCATGGACCGGAAGCACATCGGTTTGGAGGACCTTTCCGCCTTTTCTGACCGTGAGCTGGCGACCATCTGCGCCGGCAAGCACTCGGACGCGGAGGGCATGGCGGCCATCATCGGTAATTCCGCCTCCCGTCTGGCAGGCGGAGCGGGCGAGACCGCGGCTATTGTGGGCGAAAAAGGCTATGGAACCATCGTGATGGCTGACGGCCCTGCCGGGCTTCGGCTTGCCACCAAGTACATCGAAACAGAGGACGGACAGGAAGGGTTGGACGCGGATGCATTCAGTAGCATTCTGAACATTCTTCCTCCCGAGATCCGGCAGCTGATCCATATGAAACTGCAGCTGAATGAAGAAAAGGCAAAAACCAACACGGTTTTGTATCATTACGCTTCCGCAATTCCCATCGGGACGGCATTGGCACAGGCTTGGAATCCGGCTGTTGCGGAAGCCTGCGGAAATCTCGTCGGTGAAGAAATGGAACTCTTCGGTGCCAACGTGTGGCTCGCGCCTGCCCTGAACATCCACCGCAGCCCTCTCTGCGGCCGGAACTTTGAATACTACTCGGAGGATCCACTGATCTCCGGCAAAACCGCTGCAGCGATGACCCGCGGTGTGCAGAAGCATGAAAAGTGTACTGTTACGATCAAGCATTTTGCCTGCAACAATCAGGAAACCAACCGTTACGGTTCCAACAGTGTGGTTTCTCAACGGGCTTTGCGGGAAATCTACCTGAAAGGATTCGAGATTTGTGTAAAGGAAGCTGCGCCGAAAGCGCTGATGACTTCATATAACCTTCTGAACGGTATTCATACTGCGAACCGCAGCGATCTGATCAATACGGTACTGCGCGGCGAGTGGGGGTTTGAGGGCATCGTCATGACCGACTGGGGCACCACGAACGATAAGTTCAATTTGGGTGTCTACGGTGCGTCCAGCCCGGCGCTCTGCGTCAAAGCGGGCAACGATCTGATCATGTCCGGTACCAAGGAGGACGTCGACGGCATTCTCGCCGGATTGAAGGACGGGACAATCACCCGCACCGAGCTGGAAGCCTGCGCGGGGAGGATCCTGGCACTTTCCAAGGAGTTGAGCTGATGGCAAAGTGGATCTGTCATCCGGGCGATAACCGGGACACGCGCTTTGTGCCCGTGTTCCGACATCGATTTGAAGTACAGAAAGATTTGAAAAAGGCCGTACTGCGCCTGACGGCTCATGGAATCTATGAGGCGGAGCTAAACGGTGTGAGCGTAACGGAAAACAAGTTTATGCCGGGGCTGACCAGCTATTACTACCGCATTCAGGTGCAGGAATATGACGTTACCGCCCTTGTCAAGGAGGGCGGTAACGAGCTGCTTGTTACGGTTGGCGACGGCTGGTGGCGCTGGAACAACAACTTTGGCTATACGCTGGCGGTCTGGGGCGAATTGACGCTCCGCTACGCAGACGGCAGCGAAGAGACGCTCTCCACGGATGAAAGCTGGGAAGTCGGCCACGGCCCCGTTGTGCGGACGGATCTGCAAAAGGGTGAGCTTTATGACGCCCGCGTGGAGCTCCACGGCTGGCAAAAAGCCGCCCTCTGCACTGAGCATACCGAGGGTAGGCTGATTGAGAACCAGAGCGTTCCCGTGCGGGAAAAGGAGCGCTTTCCGGGCAAGCCCATGCGCGACGCTGCCGGAAACCTCGTCATCGACTTCGGGCAGAACATCGCGGGCTATGTCCATATGACGCTTCGGGGCACCACACCCGGGCAGACCGTGCATCTCAAGCACGGAGAAGGGCTGGACAAGGACGGCTGCTTCTCCACCGCCAACTGTGACGGCGGAAGGGCGGAATTCCAGAAGATCACCTACATCTGCAAAGGTGCCGGGGTCGAGGAATACACGCCGCACTTTACCGTGTTCGGCTTCCGGTATGCCCTTGTAGAGGGGATTTTGCCGGAGAATGCGGACTTCGAGGCGATCGCCGTCTACTCCGACATGGAGGAGGTTGGAGATTTCAAATGTTCCAATCCGCTCATCAACAAGCTGGTGGAAAACGCCCGCTGGAGTCAGAAGGGCAACTTCCTCGACGTGCCGGTGGACTGCCCCACCCGTGAGCGCAATGCCTGGACAGGTGACGCCATGATCTACTGCCGCACGGCGGCGTATTTCATGGACGTGCGGCAGTTTTTCAAAAAATGGCTGGTGGATCAGACCATCGAGCAATACGCCTCCGGTAAAGTCGGCATCACCTTCCCGTCCACCTCTAGCGTCCACAATCCGGAAGAATATGAGCGGGTTAAGGCCGTAAATCCGGCCATGGCTCTGGCCGGGCCCACCGGTGAGGGCAACATCGGCGAGGACAGCGTGGGCTGGGGCGATTCCGCTGTGTGGATCCCGTACCAGATGTATCTGATGTACGGCGACAAGGAGTTTCTGGAAGAGCATTACGACACGGCGAAGAAGTGGGTTGAATTCTCCCTGCGCTGCATGAAGGAGCAAAACCCCATGTACGCGGAAAAGCCCTGGTACACAAACGGGGACGGGGATCTCATCTATGACACCCGCTTCCACTACGGCGAATGGAACGAGCCCCTGCCGCCTGCGCCGGAGGTCATTGAGCTCTTTGCAAAGGGCGGCACAGCGGCAGACTACGTGACCCATATGGCGAAATACGGCAAGCCGGAGGTCGCCACTGCCTACACCAAGCGAAGCTGCGACAACCTTTCGCACATGGCGCACATCCTCGGAAAAGACGAGGACGCAGCGCATTATGCGGCGCTTTCCGAAAAAATCAAAGTCGCCTATGACAAGTATATGATCGGCCCTGACGGCACCATCCAGCCGGGCCATCAGGCGGCGTATATCCGCGCTCTGGCGCTGGACATGGTCAGCGAAGAGAAGAAACTGCTGGTAATCACACAGCTCAAACGCGAACTGGAAGCAGCCGACTACCACCTGAACACCGGCTTCCTCTCTACCGTTTATCTGCTGCCCACTCTCTGCGACAACGGCCTTGTGGATGAAGCGTTCCGCATTCTGGAGCAGACCACCGCGCCCGGCTGGCTGCACCCAATCATCCTGGGGGCAACGACGATGCTGGAAAACTGGAACGGTATGGACGTGTTCCGGGACAGCTTCAATCACTACAGCTTCGGCGCGGTCTGCCAGTTCCTGTTTGAATACGTTGCAGGCATCCGACCCAGCTTCGATGCACCCGGCTTCCGGGAGTATGAGCTGCGTCCCATCCTCGGCGGCAGCCTCACTTGGGCAGAGGGAAGCTATCAAACCCAATACGGCATGATCCGATCCCGCTGGGAGCATGAAGGAAAGCGCTTTGCCTATTCCTGCACCGTGCCGGAAGGGACGACGGCCCATCTGACATTGCCGGATGGCAGCGCAAAGACGCTGAGCGCCGGAAACTATCGCTTTGAAGGAGAATTCCATGGATAAGCTGCCTTATCAATTTCACGACGATCGGCGGGAGATCCGCTTTAACCGCTTTGATCTGCCCGCGCCGTGGATCAACTATCTCTCCAACGGCAGGATGCACGCTTTCGTCTCCCAGGCGGGTGGCGGCATGAGCTGGTGGCTGTCCCCGATGATGTTCCGTCTGACCCGCTATAGGTTTTACAACATGCCCATCGACTCGCCGGGCTTTTATGTTTATCTGCGCATGGCCGACGGCACCGTTTGGTCGCCCACGTTCCGCCCTTGCGAGACGCCGGTGGACTTTCGGGAGGCCAGTCATGCGCCGGGATATTCCACGTTTACCGCAAAAAAAGACGGTCTGACCGCCACCTTAAAGCTCTTTATGGCCCAGGACTATGATACGCTGGTGTGGGATTTGAAGCTCACGAACGAGAGCGGCGCGGAAGTATCCTGCGACGTGTTCGCCTACGTGGAGCTCAGCCAGTTTCTGGCGCGGGAGGAGAACATCCTAGGCTATTATCTCAAGTGGAACACCCGCGCGGTGTTCGACGAGAACCTACAGTCCATCACCTATGCCTATACTGCCTGGATGCACCCGCGCAAGGACGAATGTCCGCTGGTGACTTTCGGCTCGGATGCGAAGATCGACTCCTTCTGCTGCAACCGGGACGTGTTTTGCGGCAATTATCGGGATGAGAGAAATTCCGTGGAAGTTCAGAACGGCCGCCTGTCCAATATCAATCTGCAGGGCGGCGAGCCCTGCGGCGCGCTGCATACGCACGTCAATCTGCAAGCAGGAGCGGAAAAACAGATCCATTTCTTCCTCGGCGTGACCGAAGGGGCGTTGTCCGACTATGACAAGGCTGTGGCCGGGGCCAAGGAGACGCTGACTGCCCTCCGGGAAAACGGCGCGGCAGATCGGCAGTTTGCAAAGCTGCAGAGCTGGTGGGACGAGCACCTTGCCGTGTATCAGTGTGATTTACCTGATGCGGATGCCCGGCGGATGATCAACACCTGGAACCCGCTGCAGAGCGTCCAGACCGCCCGCTATTCACGCTCCATCAGCTCGGACGCCTCCGGTGTCCGGGGCATCGGCTTCCGGGATACGGCCCAGGACATGCTGGCTCAGGCCTACCGCAAGCCGGAGTGGGCAACAAAGATGCTGTGGTACCTAGCCTCACAGCAGTTGGAGGATGGCCACGCGATTCACACCGCTTGGCCTGAAGAAAAACGCCCGCCACAGGATATTACCCGCTCGGACGATCATATCTGGATGGTGTATCTGGCCTATGCCATTGCCGCCGAGACCGGAAACTTAAGTTTCCTGGACAAGGAGATCCCGTTCCTTGGGACGGATCTGGTGACGCCCGTAGGCTCCGCCACGCTGTGGGAGCATCTGCTTCGCGGTGTTGATTTCACAGAAAAGCATCTGGGTGAGCATAACTTACCGCTGATCCTGTTCTCTGACTGGAACGACCATCTCGGTCCCTTCGGTCGCAAGGGGAAGGGCGAGAGTATTATGGTCTCCCAGCAGCATATTGTCGCGCTGCGTCAGCTTTCAGAGTTGGCCGATGCGCGCGGAGATTTTGCTGTCGCAGATTCTTTCGCGAAGCTCATTGAAAAGCAGGAAAAGGCACTGGAAGCATACGCCTGGGACGGCGAGTGGTTCCTGCGAGGTCTGGATGATGAGGCAAAGCCCATCGGCACCCGTACCCAGGAGCACGCTCGGATCTGGCTGAACGCCCAGAGCTGGATGGTCATTGCGGACGCCTGCAAGGCGCATCAAATTGAGGGCATGGACAGCGCCGCCAGAGAACTGGACACCGGCATGGGCCTGCTGCTCAATACGCCCGGTTATCCCGGCTGGCCCAGCAAGGAGGCGGCCATGGTCAACGGTCTGCCTGCCGGGTATTCTGAAAACGGCGGCGTGTTCTGTCAGGCCAACTGCTGGGCCATCATGGCCGAGGCTTTGCTGGGACGCGGCGATCGGGCGTGGAAATACTACAAGCAGATCATGCCGCATGAAGTGATCAAGAAAGTCGGCGTGGATCGCTATCACGCGGAGGCCTACGCCTATTGCTCCACGATGCTCGGCAAGGACAACGAAAAGTTCGGCTGGGGCTGCGTTTCCCAGGTCACCGGCACAGCGGCCTGGATGGATGTGGTGGCGACCCAGTATCTTCTGGGCATCCGCCCCACGCTGAAGGGCCTGCTGATCGATCCGTCCATCCCTGCCCAGTGGGACGGCTTCACGGTGGAACGTACCTACCGTGGCTGCCATCTGACGATCGAGGCAACGAACCCCGAGCACGTCCAGCACGGGATCAAAGAAATACGGATTGACGGTGAAAAAGTCGATCTGAAGAACGGGCCGCTTCTGACAGAATCATTTTTGAACGGCCGGTCAAAAGCATGTGTTCAGGTAATCATGGGAATATAAAGGAGAAGGACAAATGGAAAAGAAAAGACACGGAAAAGTGAAAAAAGTCCTGCTCATTTTCGCCTGCGTCATCGTCGTTCTCGCTGTCGGCGCGTTTGTGCTGCTGAAGATGACCTTTCTCAAAAGCTTCCCGAAGCTGAAGGGCGAGCCGGAAATCGGGAAATGGTATGAAGTGGCGGTAAAGGGTACCCAATCCTCGGACGGCAGCGAATGGCACGGGATCTTCAAAAAGGGCACTGAAAACAAGGTCGTCGTCTATTTCTTCGGCGGCGGCGTGAGCATTACGCCGGAAACCTCGGAAGGCGGAAACAAGTTCTATGCCATAAACATGACTGGACAGGACTTCGTGGCGGAAGGCGGTATCGGCAGCAACGCGGAGAACAACCCCTTCAAGAATTGGAGCTTCCTCGTGATTCCTTACGCCACCGGCGACTTCCATTCAGGTACTGGGATCTATGAGGGGAAAAAGACGGTTTACCACACCGGCTACAGCAATTATGCGGCTTTCGTGGAGCAGATGAAGCCCTATGTGGGCGAGCCGGACACCCTGTTGGTAACGGGCTTCTCCGCAGGCGGTTTTGCCACCTCGCTTCTGGCAGACGACGTGATCGACCGCTTCCCCAGCGCGAAGAATATCACGGTCTGTGTAGACAGCTCGCTGCTGCTCTATGACGGGTGGCACGAGACGGCGGAAAATCTCTGGCAGTCTCCCAAGGAAATCGCCGACCGTCTGAAGACGGACAATCTGGTATTGGACAGCCTGACCGCGCTGTATGAAAAGCGCGGCGACAGCGTCAAGATCCTGTTCGACTGCTCCTATCGGGATGATACGCTGCAGCAGTATCAGGCGTATATCCGCACCGGTACCATGACAAAGGACAAAGAAAACGGCGATCTGTTCCAGAGAGATCTTGCGGAAATGGTCAAAGGTCTGCAGGAGAATATCCCGGGAATCGGGATCTACATTTGGAATCATGCCGAAGACGCCAAGACCCACAATACGCAGCACACGATCATCTCCAGCAATGTTTTTGACAAGCTGGAGGACGGCGTCAGCGTTGCGGATTGGATCTATGCCGCCATAAACGGCGATGTGCAAAGTCACGGTATTGCGCTGCTCGAAAGATGAGAGAGTGGAATCAAAATGAAGAAAGTGCTGAAAACCGTATTGATCCTGGCGGTGATACTCCTCGTGCTGGGCGTCGCTGCGTTCTATAACATCAAGTCCATGATGCCAAGCGGCGATGGAAACAACGATATCGTAGAGGGCTATTACAAAAAATTCCAATCCGACGCTCCGCTGGAGATGAAATATTCCCAGCTTGGTAGTTTTGAAACTGCCTATACAGAGTTTCATTCTGATAACGCGACTATCGGGAAAGTGCGCGTTTGGTATCCGAAGGAATTGGAGAACGGAAAGAAGGCCTGGCCGATGATCATGGTGGTCAACGCCAGCGGCACGCCTGCTGCCGCTTACGAGCCTTTCTTCCCGCGGTTGGCCTCATGGGGCTTTATCGTGGTCGGGAACGAGGACGGCCAGACCGGAAACGGTGAAACGGCCTCCCTTACCCTGGATTTTATGCTGAACATGCCCGCAGGCAGTGTCCTTTCCGGTAAGATCGATTATGACAGCATGGGCATTATCGGTTATTCCCAGGGCGGGGCCGGTGCGATCTGCGCTGTAACGAACTATGAAAACGGCGCACGATACAGGGCAATGTTTACGGGGAGTGCCGCCTATCCTACGCTGGCGAAAAACATGGGCTGGGAGTATGACGTGTCCAAGGTTACGATCCCGTATTTCATGGCTGCCGGTACCGGCAAATCTGACGATTCCGGCAATGATCCGGAAAAAGAATTTGGCGGAGTCTCACCGCTTTCCGCACAGATCGCAAACTACAACAGCATCTCTGGTGAAGTGCAGAAGGTCCGCGCACGGGCAGTTGGAGCAGAACACGAACAAATGCTGATGCGCTCAGATGGATATATGACCGCATGGATGCTGTACCAGCTGACAGGAAACGAGGAGGCAGGAACCGTCTTCCTCGGAGAAAATGCAGAGATCCTGACGAACAAGAATTGGCAGGATGTCGAAAAGAACAGATGAAATGATATTGTAATTTTGTTTCTCAGAATAAATCCTTAGCGTGAAAACGCGCAGCTCACACGAAGTGTGAGCTCTGGGTTTGGGATGTGTTCCCAACGAGCCGGTGCAGAAATTGGCGCGGAGGATATGCAGACTTTGTTTTGAACGGAAACCCCGAAATTTATCTAAAAACTGTAACTGAATGTAAACCCTTAGGTCAACTACCCACGACCTAAAGGTCATGGGCTTGTAACTGCCCAGTCGTACTAAC
>OMZJ01000013.1 GCA_900315495.1 uncultured Lachnospiraceae bacterium | reverse complement strand
GCACGGAAGGTTCACCGCCATAGTTGATCGGAGGGAAAATGGCCTTTATAGAGCAAAGTCAAAGGACGCTCTATTTCCCATACCCGCAATCAGCTATTCAGTATCTGATACGATGATGTCCATACCCATCTGGCTCTGTTTTATGAGGTATAGAAGTCTGTCAAACCCGCATAAAACTTGAATTTCGGGCTTGACATGATAGGAAGTATAGAATAGTATGCGGAGCGGGTGAAAGCAGCATATGTATTTCGGAAAAGGGTTTTGTAAGACCGTGCGTCATGTTCCCAGAAGAATATTTCGGGATCTATTCGATAGACGAATATATTTCGTCAATTAAAAAAGGTGAATGTATTTCGTATAAGTCCTGTCTATCACGTTGCTCAAAAAAGCTGAAAGAAGAGGGCAGATGCGTGTTAGAGGTATGTCCTCATGGCATTGGATAAAAAGGAATAATGATGCTGGCCGCCCAGTATTATTATAAATGATATTCTGAAAGGAGAAATGATATGGAAAATGTGCTTAAGTTTATGCAGGAGTTAGATAATGCCTCCTTGGAATATGCGCCAAGCGGAACATGCGATAAGCAGCAGTGTGGAGGAGTACGTTCTAAAACGTACTGATCGCTTCGTCCGTGCTTGAATGACGCGGTAGGGTATCAAATGTTGCTTTGCGCAAGGGCGGCAGTGCGCAAAGCATTGTCTGGAGATTTTTATGAAAAAGCAGATATCGTCTCTTTACCGTCCGTGCGTTCTGGCGAATGCCGTCTCCCGTTTTGTATCGGATGCATCAGAGCTGCTCTGTGCGTGGCTTCTTTCGCTCATGCTTGCAGCGATCATGGAGGCGAACTGGACGTATGTCTGGCAGCTTGCGGCAGTGACTGCCGCGTGCCTGACAGCCTGTGTGCTTCTGGTGTGGCTGGCCGGAAAGCGGAGCAGCCGCCTGACGGACGTCGCGCAGCAGCAGTATCGGGAACTGCTGTGCGAAGGTGTGATCCTGCAGCGTACCTGGTTTCCGACCAGCGGAGAGTTTTATACCCGGATGGAGAAGGATGCGGATACGATCACCCGGTTCTTTTCTGCGGCCTGCCCGCAGGGGATTGTTGCACTGCTGGAGCTTCTCGTTTGCGGAAGTCTGCTGTCATTGCAGCATGGATGGCTCGGGCTGATTTTCCTGTTCATGAGCCTCCTGCAGCTGCTGCCGACGCTGCTGTATGAAAAATGGGCCAAATCCGTTTACAAAAAGGCCATGCACAACGACGAAGCTTTTTCCGACTGGATCAATGCAGGGCTGCGGGGGATTGCAACCCTGAAAAGTTTCCGACAGGAGGTCTGGTTCCTGAACCGGCTGAAAAAATACCGGCAGGATGTGGTCGACGCCGCCAAAAAGGAAAATGCAACCGCAACGGTGGAGGACATCGTCACGGAACTGATTCAGACGCTGCTGCAGGATGGCAGCTATCTGATCCTGGGATTATCCGCTCTGAAAGCAGCGATTGACGCTGCGGAAATTCCGGTGCTGCTGGTGCTGTCTCAGCACATGTTTTCCTCGGTGGCGTATCTTGTCCAGGGACGCGACCTCCGGTACAGGTATCAACAGGCGCTTGCGCATTTGGATGAACTGCACTCGCCGCACAGGGACGAAGATACGTTGGAATCACTCGTGCTTCATGCGGAGCAGATCACCAAATCGTATGGGGTGAAGCAGGTTTTGCAGCCCATGTCGCTTGATATCAGGCCGGGCGACCGGATTCTGCTGCGCGGTCATAACGGTTCGGGCAAGACGACGCTGCTGCGCATACTGCTGGGGCTGTCTGAGCCGGATTCCGGTGCGCTTTATCGCGGACGGCAGGACGTCGCCTTCGCTTTACAGGAGGAACCTGCACTCCATGTGTCCATGAAGCAGCTCGCGCAGGCCCTTGCTGCGCAGGGCACACTTTCCACGGAGCGGTTTATGCAGCATGCGGATGCTTTTCAAGTGTCCGAAATTCTAGAGAGAACACCGGAGGCCTGTTCTGCGGGTCAGCGGAAGAAATTTTATCTGTCGCTGTCGCTGGCCTGCGCCTCTGACCTGCTGGTGCTTGATGAGCCGACTAACCATCTTGACACGGACAGTGTGGCCTATCTTTTGCGGCAGCTGGAAAAGTACTCCGGTGCATTGCTGATTTGCTCGCATGATCCCCGGGTAACCATGAAGCGTGTCTGGACGATGGAAGGAGGGCAGATCCATGAATCCTGAAGTACGATGCATTCGACGGGATTGCCTGCTCTATATGAAGGGTGTCAGTCTGGCGCGGTTTCTATCCGATCTGGCGGCTGTGGCTGTCCCAACGGTTACAGCGTCACTGCTGGGCGAGATGACCGATGCGCTGCTTGGTATGAACACACAGCGGATTCTTGATCTGCTGCCGGGATTTCTTGCGGCCATGGCACTGTCGGTTCTGGCGGTGCCGCTGATGACCATGGCGGAGTACGCCGCCATGAGCAGTCGCAGCTATGACTACCACATTCATCTGGTGGAGCAGTTCATGCGCAGGCCGCTGCGGGACATACAAAAGATGGATTTCGGTCAGGTTATGGAGCGACTGGAGGGAACTCTGGGTGATTTTTGCTGGAACATTGCGCTGTTATACAGCCTTCCGGCTGCAATCCTGTGCTATGCCGCCATGACGGCTGTCCTGTTCCTGCGGAATTCCACACCGCCTGCTTTCCTGCTCATTTTACTGACTCTTCCCGCCTGCCCGGTGCTGAAGGCAAAGCGGATGAGCAGGCGAAAAGCCATACTGGAGCGGGAGGAGGCTGAATATGCGGAGAAGCGCCGGAACGAAGAAATCAACGTAATGCCTTCCAAAGACTTTCTGCTGGGCTATCATCTGGAGAAGTTTGAAACGGGTTTGCTCCGGCGCCTTTTTGATCGGTACCAGTGCAGAAGCGGGAAGCAGAGGCAAAGTTTTGACGCGGGAAGCAGCGCACTGGACATCCTCTTTGAATATCTGATTCCCGCGGCTGTGCTGATGATCGGCGCTGCATTCGCAGCGCAGGGCAGAATGACGGCAGGACAGCTGGTCGCATCCTATCTGGTGCTGCCTTCCATCAGGCGATGCTATGATTATGCCGCGCGACTGATTGAGGAGCACCAGGCCTCCGGAGAGTACATAGACCGCATCGCCATGTTTTACGGCGCGCAGGAGGATGGAACTGTGTCGCCCGTGCCTGACACGCGAAGCATTGCGGCACAGGATGTGTCCTTTTCCTATGATGAACAGGCGCGCCCTGCGGCGGCGCATATTAACATGCGCTGGTCGGATACGGAGTTTCTACGCCTGCAGGGAGAGAATGGCAGCGGTAAGAGTACGCTGACAGCGCTGCTGTCAGGCCTGTATGCGCCGGATGACGGCGTGATCGAGGATGACTGGGGAAAGCCGCTGAACGTACATCAGCTCAGGGCGCTGGTCTCGCTTCAGGAGCAGGATGGCGCGATATTCCAGGGCACGGTGGAGGAAAATCTGTTTGCTTCATCGCAGGAATCCGCCCGCGCGGAGAAACTGCTGTTGCAGTTCGCTTTTGAAAAACCGCTGAACATGCACGTCGAACCGGAGGGGGCCAACCTGTCTCCGGGGGAGCGGAAGAAGCTGCTGCTGATCCGCTGCCTGATGAAAAAAGCGCGTTTCTATATTTTTGATGAGCCGATGAATCATCTTGACGATGCGGGGAAAAAGGCGTTTGAAGAGCAGACGGCGGTGCTTGGAGAACACCACGGCGTGCTGCTGGTATCTCATCAGTCCGTCGCAGATGGAAAGGAAACGCGGGTGCTGACCATGCACCAGGGAAGAATCGACGCTGCCGCGCCGGAAAGCCGGAGCCGCCTTGACAGAACCGCATGCCGAGAGTAAGATGAATACGATTTCTTAGGGGCGGGGTGAGAGTCCCCACCGGCGGTAAAGTCCGCGAGCGAAAGCTGATCCGGTGCGATTCCGGAACCGACAGTATTGGCGTCTGTGAAGACAGATCGCCTGAGTCTGGATGGGATAAGAAACGAAATCGAGAGGGGAAGGTCTCTTCCCGTGAATTCGCTGCCCCCGGGGGAAACTCCGGGGGCTTTTATCCTGATGGGATCCCTCAGAAAGGAAGTTTTTCCCGGTATTGCAGCCGGGACTGCGGGAGATCAGGAACCTGTTCTCCCGCAGCCAAAGACCGTTCTGACGGAAAGGAGAGCAGCATGAACAAAATCACAGGATTCCTTCTGACCGGGACCGGCGTCCTTTTCGGCACCGCGTTCCGCACGCTTGCGTCGGAGGAGGCGGAGAGCGCCGCGGAGACGGCGGCCGAGGCATCGCGGGGCGGGGCATCTGCTCCGGGGCTTCTGGGAAGCATTGCGCAGAACGCCGGTTTTATCGCAGCGGCACTCGCGATCGGGGCGGGCCTCATCCTTCTGGCGCGCATCCTGGAGAAATTTTTCTGCAGGGACACGAAGGCCGTATCGCCGGCCTTCCGCATTACACTGACCGCGATGCTGTCGGCCGTGGCCTTTGTCCTCATGCTTCTGGATTTTCCGGTTCCCTTTGCGCCGGGGTTCTACAAGCTTGATTTTTCTGAGGTCCCCATTCTCTTTGCGGCGTTCTTCCTCGGACCGACGGCCGGCGTTGTCTGCGAGCTGATCAAAAACGTGCTGGAGGTTCTGATTCGAGGGACCAGTACGGCGTTTGTCGGGGAGTTTGCCAACTTCGTGGTCGGCTGCAGCCTGGTCCTGCCGGCGTCGGTGGTCTACTGGCGGAAGCGGAACAAGAAGACGGCGCTGCTCGGCTGCGTGACCGGAACGATTGTGATTGCGGTGGTTGGATCCCTCCTGAATGCGGTCTACCTGCTCCCGGCGTTTTCCAGGCTGTACGGCATTCCGATGGATTCACTGATTGCCATGGGCACGGCGATCTTCCGGAGCGTGCAGGGCGTATGGACCTTTGTCCTGTTCTGCGTCGCACCGATGAACCTGCTCAAGGGAGCGATGGTGTCCGCCGTGGTGATGCTGATCTATAAGCCGCTCAGCCGGGCCATCACGCCCCTGATCCGGAAGTAACCGCGGCCGGCCGCGGAATCGCGGAGGTTTGGAATGAAAAAGACAGTGGAGACACACAGCTTTGAAGAGACATTTGCGCTCGGGCAGGCCTTCGGACAGAAGGCCCGTCCGGGGCAGATTTTCTGTCTGGAGGGGGATCTCGGCACCGGAAAGACGGTCTTTGCCCAGGGATTCGGCGCCGGGCTCGGCGTGAAGGATCCCGTAAACAGCCCGACCTTTACCATTGTCTCCATCTATGAGGACGGCAGGATCCCGCTGTACCATTTCGACGTATACCGCATTGCGGATCCGGACGAGATGGATGAGATCGGCTATGAGGATTATTTCTATGGAGACGGGGTTTGCCTGATTGAATGGGCTTCTCAGATCTGGGAGCTGATCCCGGACAATGCGGTCTGGATTACCATTGCCAAAGACCCGGAAAAAGGCGATGATTATCGCAGAATCGAGATCAGAGGGGAGGATGCAGCGTGCTGATTCTTGGGATAGAGAGCTCCGCGGGGCCCTGCGGCGCCGCGCTGGTCAGAGATGGAAAATGTATCGCGGATTTCCGGCTGAACAGCCGGAAAACCCACTCGCAGACACTGCTGCCGCTGATCGATGAGGTCTTCCGGAAGTCAGACTGCGAAAAGAGCGAGCTGACGGCGGTGGCGGTTTCCAGCGGCCCGGGATCCTACACCGGGCTTCGCATCGGAAGCGCGACGGCCAAGGGGATCGGCTTGGCGCTCGGCATTCCGATCGTTCCGGTGCCGACCCTGCAGTCCCTGGCCTTTGGCGCGGCACCGGCCGGCATGCTGGTGTGCCCGATGATGGACGCGCGACGGGGCGAGGTGTTCACCGCGCTGTACCGGAACGGGGCGAATGCGGACGGGAGCCCGCGGGAGATCCTGCCGGCGGCATGCCTTCCGCGGAAGGAGCTGTTTGCGAAACTGCGGGATTTCCGGGAGAAGATCGTGTTCTGCGGGGACGGGGTTGACCTGTATGAAAAGGAAATCCTGGACGAATCGGAAGACTTTATTGCTGCGCCGGAAAACCTCCGGGAGGCAGATGCCGGGGCCGCGGCGGTTCTGGGAGAAATCCTGTTCCGCGCGGGCGTGTCGGAACCGGCGGACCAGCATGTCCCCCGGTATCTCAAAAAGTCCCAGGCGGAGCGGGTGCGCGAGGCGCAGGCAAAGATGCGCGGCGCAGAAGGGAGTGCGTTTCATGGCACAGATTGACCGGATGACAGTGACAGATCTTGACGCGGCACAGGCGATTGAAAAGAGCAGTTTTTCCAACCCGTGGGGGCGGGAGAGCATGGAGGAGGCGCTGCTGTCCTCCCGATACCTGTTCCTTGCGGCGCGCGATGAGGGAAGGCTGATCGGATATGCGGCCGCCAGCTTTGCGGCGGATCAGATGGATGTGGCCGATATCGTCGTGGACTGGAAATACCGCCGGATGGGAATTGGAAAAGCGCTGATGAAGGCGCTTCTGCAGACCGGATTCTCCCGGGGCGCCCTGGAGGCATTCCTGGAAGTCAGGGAATCCAATGAGGCGGCGATTGCGCTCTACAAGAGCTTCGGATTCACCGGCAGATACCGCCGGAAAGCCTACTACAGCGACCCGACCGAGGATGCGGTCGTCATGAACCTTTCCTTTGACGAGTAAGGACTTTTCACCCGGAGAGAGGGCGGGAAACCGGCCTCTGCCGACGGACGAATGCCGCGGCGCGGGCCATTCGAGAACAGGAGTGTTATGCTGGACGTTTGTCTTCTGGGGACCGGCGGGATGATGCCGCTGCCCTATCGCTGGCTGACATCGCTGATGATGCGGTACAACGGAAGCACAATGATGATCGACTGCGGCGAGGGAACGCAGATCGCGGTGCGCGAAAAGGGATGGAGTGTGAATCCCGTGGACGTGATCTGCTTTACCCACTACCACGGGGATCACATCGGCGGGCTTCCGGGCCTGCTGCTGACGATGGGCAATGCGGAGCGCCGGGAGCCCCTGACCCTGATCGGCCCGGCCGGGCTGGAGAAGGTGGTAGGCGCACTCCGGGTCATCGCGCCGGAACTGCCTTTCCCCATCATCTATCAGGAGATCCGGGATCCGGAGCAGGATTTTTCCGTCAAGGGGTGGAATATCCACGCCTTTCGCGTCAATCACCGGGTGACCTGCTACGGATACAGCATCACCATTCCCCGCGCCGGACGGTTCCAGCCGGACCGGGCCAGAGCGCTGGGACTTCCGCTTCCGGCCTGGGGCAGGCTGCAGCACGGGCAGACGGTCGAGATTGACGGGAAAATCTATACCCCGGATATGGTCATGGGGGCAGACCGGAAGGGCCTCAAGGTGACCTATGCGACAGACACCCGGCCGACGTCCCTGATTGTGAAGAACGCCGCGGCGGCGGACCTGTGCATCCTGGAGGGCATGTACGGGGACGATGCGCTTCTTCCCAAGGCAAGGGAGAAGAAGCACATGACATTTTCCGAGGCGGCGACGATCGCGCAGACGGCCGATCCGAGGCCGGCGGAGCTGTGGCTGACGCATTTCAGCCCGTCCATGAACCGCCCCGAGGAATATCTGGAGCAGACGAGGAAAATATTCGCCGGCACGATCGTGCCGAAAGATGGCAGAACGAAGGTGCTTAATTTTGACGACGAATGACAGAAAAGTGCGGCTCCTGGCGATTGAGAGCAGCTGCGACGAGACCGCTGCGGCGGTGGTGGAGAACGGGCGGACCGTGCTCTCCAGCGTGATTTCCACGCAGATTCCGATTCATACCCTGTACGGCGGTGTGGTGCCGGAAATCGCCTCCCGCAAACACATGGAGCGGATCAACCAGGTGGTGGAGAAGGCGCTCTCGGACGCGTCGATGAAGCTGTCGGAGGTGGACGGCGTCGCGGTGACCTACGGACCCGGCCTGGTGGGAGCACTCCTGGTGGGTGTCGCCGAAGCCAAGGCGCTGGCGTGGGCGGCGGACAAGCCGCTGATCGGTGTGCACCATATCGAGGGGCACATCGCGGCCAATTATATCGAGCATCCGGATCTGGAGCCGCCGTTTCTCTGCCTGGTGGTGTCCGGCGGACATACGCATCTGGTGATCGTGCAGGATTATGACCGCTTCGAACTGATCGGCGGCACGCGGGATGACGCGGCCGGGGAGGCGTTTGACAAGGTCGCGCGGGCGATCGGCCTCGGCTATCCGGGCGGCCCGAAGATTGATAAGTGCGCCCGGGAGGGCAATCCGGACGCGATCGGCTTCCCGCGGGCGAAGGTGGCGGGATCTCCCTACGATTTCAGCTTCAGCGGGCTGAAGTCGGCCGTGCTCAATTACCTGAATCATGAGAAGATGCAGGGGCATGCAATCGTGCAGGCGGATGTGGCCGCTTCCTTCCAGAAGGCGGTGGTGGAGGTCCTGACGGACCATGCGGTCCGAGCGGCGCAGGCGTACGGGTTTGACCGCATCTGCATGGCGGGCGGCGTGGCCGCCAATTCCTGCCTGAGAAAAACCATGCAGGAGGCCTGTGAGAAGCACCATCTCGGATTCTGCTATCCGTCGCCGATTCTCTGCACGGACAATGCGGCGATGATCGGCGCGGCGGGATACTATGAGTTTATCCGGGGACATCGGAGCGGCTGGGACCTGAATGCCAGCCCGAACCTGAAACTGGGACAGAGATGACAGGACAGAGAGGATGAATCAGGGAGACAGAACCGTCACGGTGAGCGCGGTGATCCTGGCGGCGGGAAGCGGCACCCGGATGAAGAGCGCGGTGCCCAAGCAGCGCATGGAAGTCTGCGGAAAGCCGCTGTTTCTCTACAGCGTCGAGGCGTTTGCAGAGATCGCGGATGAGGTGATCCTGGTCACCGGCGCGGGGGACATCCCGCTCATGCAGGACCTTCTGCGGCAGTTTGAACCGGCGCTTCCCGTGCCGGTGAACGTGACGGAGGGCGGAAGCGAGCGGTCCGATTCCTCGTACCGGGGGATCTGTGCCGCCAGGGGGGACTATGTGATGATCCATGACGCGGCCCGCTGCTGCGTCTCCGGGGAAGTGATCCGGGACAGCCTGGAGAGCGCCCTTCAGTTCGGAAGCGGTGTGGCCGCCGTCCCCTGTAAGGATACGGTCAAGATTGTCCGTCCGGCTTCGCCGGATCAGCCCGAAGTCCGGGCGGTGGAGAGCACACCGCTCCGGCAGAATGTGGTCGTCGTGCAGACGCCCCAGACCTTCCGGCGGGAGGAACTCCTGGCAGCTTATGACCGCTTCCGGAATGCCCCGGAGCGGCGGACCGTGACCGATGACGCCGGTGTCATGGAGGATTTCGGGAGCAGAGAGGTTGTGATCTCTGCCGGGAGCTATGAGAACATCAAGGTGACCACGCCCGAAGATCTCTATACCGTGGAGACCATCCTGAAAAACAGGAAAAATGCAAAAAACGGTTGACAAGGCCGCACGGAACGTGATAGTATAAGACTTGTCGCTGCGATAGACAGCGCATGAACTTTCCGGAGATTCATTCCGAAGGGGAAAAAGAAACTTGACAGATCACACTTGCTGTGATAAACTGTCTAAGCCTTTGGAGAGGTGTCCGAGTGGTTTATGGAGCTGGTCTTGAAAACCAGTGATTCCGAAAGGGACCGTGGGTTCGAATCCCACCTTCTCCGCTGGATAAGAATATGGCTTGACTGCTGATTACAAGGCAGTCTGATGCCAGTCAGATGTAGTAGGCTGATTGGGAGAAGTACCCAAGAGGTTGAAGGGGCTCCCCTGGAAAGGGAGTAGGCGGCTAATAACCGTGCCGGGGTTCAAATCCCCGCTTCTCCGCTGTTCCGAAAGGAACACACCGATCCTTGATAATTGAACAGTATAACCAATCCCTGAAAATTCTTTTAAAGAAGTTTCAGAACGTTTTTCAAAGGACAGCACCCCGAAAGGGATGCGGTTCAGAGAGAAACTCCCGGACATCGAGAGATGTCCGAACACAGTAAGTAACGGGAAGAACC
>OMZJ01000045.1 GCA_900315495.1 uncultured Lachnospiraceae bacterium | reverse complement strand
CATTTGTTGATTTTATTAAATTATTACCTGATGATGGAATTTTAGTTTATAATGGCGATGATAAAAATTGCCTTCACTTTTCTAAATACACAAAAGCCAAAAGTCTGACATTTGGTATTAATTCATCAAATTGCAATTATGTTGCTAGAAATATTTCTTATGATAAAAATGGTCTTCCATCATTTGATGTATATCATAACAACACTTTTTATAAAACAATAAAATTATCAGTTCCAGGAAAACACAATGTATATAATGCACTATCTTGCATTGCTTTATGTGACGAAATTGGAATTGATAAAACAGTTATTAAAAATGCATTATTAAAATTTACAGGTGCTGGAAGAAGATTTGAATATCTTGGAGAAATAAATGGTGCAAAAGTTTATGATGATTATGGTCATCATCCAACAGAAATTACAGCTGTAGCAAATGCCCTAAAAAATAAACAATATAATCATTCTTGGGTAATATTTCAGCCACATACTTACAGCAGGACTAAAAATTTGTTAGATGATTTTGCAAAATGCTTAACAAATTTTGATAACATTATTGTAACAGATATTTATGCTGCAAGAGAAACAAATACTTATGGTGTATCTTCAAAAGACATCGTAGATAAAATAGATTCACTTGGTAGAAAAGCATATTACATACCAAATTTTGATGACATTATTGATTTTGTAAAACGCAATGTTCAAAATGATGATATAATTATTACACAAGGAGCAGGAACAATTACACAAGTAGGACATAAATTAGTTCAAAAATAACAAATCCTTGCTTAGATATAATTTAGCTATAACCTAGATATAACTAAAAGCCTTATATTTATCAAAAATAAATATAAGGCTTTTTTATCTTCTCTATTAATAGTCAGTCTTTGAAATTTCAATATATTTAAAATTCTGCCCAGTACCTGAAACATCATTACTTTCTTTGTGCTTGTTAAAAAATGAATTTGAGCCTTTCAAAAAATACTCATGTTTTATATCTTCTGTTATTCTTCCATTTCCAATTACAATAGGATCATCCCATGTAGTATCAACAGCATACCATTTTCCATTATCCATCTGAACATAATTCCATGAATGATATTCGGCATTATTGTTAGAGTTTATTCCTTCTCCATAAACTATGATATTAGGAATATCTAACAAATCTAATAAATATTGGAATGTTTTTGCGTATCCTTCACATACTGCATTTTTTTCAATCAGCAATCCATATATATTTCCATTATTTGTTCTATCTGAATTATCATATTCTGCATTATCAACAATATAATCATGAATGTATTTTACCTTGTCATATCTGCTTCCTTTAGCACTTGCAATAATATTTCTAACTTTTTCATTAACCTCTTTTATAGCATTCTCTACCTCATCTTGTGTTTGCCACTTATCCATATAATATTTTTTGGCTTGTTTTGGCATTAATTTATATGAGTATTTTGGAGTCTTTTCCCATATCTTCCTATCTGACTTTGATTGCAACGTAATATTATTTGTATTAATAAAAAATATTTCAGGATTATCTAACATTAATGCATCCCAAGCTGTCTGAAAATTTGTATCCGCATCAGCAGTGTCATTACTAAAATCGATAGTCTTATCACCAGCTTTTAATAAATCAAAATTATTTACAATTTGTGAATATATTGATTTAGCATTTGAATTAAGCTGATTATAAAAATATTTTTTATAATCTACGCTATCAGCTGTTGTATTCTCATTATTATTTTCCAAATTCGTAACATTTAAACTAGTATTTGTGTACTGATTACCATTATCTTTCAAGTTGTTAACAATTGAATTGGTTCTAGTACTTGTACTAAATTCATAAATGTTTCCATCTTTTGCAATATTCTCTTCACTATTTCCATTTCCTTTTAATAAAAAAAATATAAATACACTACATAAAACTATTGCAACTATTAAAACAGCATTAACCAAACTAGTTCCATATTCTTTTTTTTCTCTAAATAATTTCATCTCTTATCTTCTCGTTCTTTCTATATTAATACAATTAATTATACATAATTTAATAATTTATTTCAATAGATTTTTATAAGATTAACTAAAACATTTTCATTGCATGATGTTTAATAACTCGTTTATTAAACATCATGCAATGAACCATTAACTAGTAACAAAGCATTTTTTATATTAACTTAGAACATCATGTCTGCAAAAATTGCATATCCTTGTTTGGGGTTATTTAACAAAACATTAGTAATAGCTCCAATGAATTTACCATTTTGTACTATTGGAGTACCACTCATCCCTGGAATAATACCGCCCGTCTTTTCTAATAGTCTGCTATCAGTTATTTTTATTAACATACTTTTATTATCTTTAT
>OMZJ01000176.1 GCA_900315495.1 uncultured Lachnospiraceae bacterium | reverse complement strand
CGTCAGCGTTCTTTCCCCATCAGAATTTCCGCCGCCTTCCGCAGATCCTCCACATCGCCCACATTCCCGGGGAAGATCACATACGGGGTTCCCGGGAAACGGCTCTCCGGGCCGGTCTGCCAGACCGGGATGCCCGGGCGGATCTGGCCCAGGACTCTGGCCCGCTTCACTTTCAGGGCCTTTGTCCCCACATCCGAGGAGGTGATGCCGCCCTTGGCAATCACAAAGGCCGGCACCGTGTTCAGGTCGCCCACCAGCCGCTGCACGCCGTCACTGATCTGAACCGACCGGACCAGCGCGGATTCCTTCGTATCACCGGGGACGGACAGAAGCTTTCGCTCGGTGAAGCAGACCGGCGTCTTCCCGGAGCAGATGATCTCCTCCTCGGTGCGGACACAACGGGCCACCTCGGCCTGGAACGCCTCCTCCCCATCCAGAATGAGACTGGAACGGAATGCGACCGGCACAATGTCCGGAAGCTTCAGAAGCTCCTCCAGCTGCGCCGTCGTCTTCTGCGTATGGCTTCCGACGACGATGACGCCGCCGTTGCCGGTCTCCGATGTGACCATATCCTTCCGGGTCAGGAGCGGGCGGCTGGGAATGCCGCCGATGGTCTTGACAAAACCTGCTGCCGTGCGGAACAGGAAGCACTTTCCCTGCGCCATGGCCCGGTACAGGGCGATGCAGAACACTTTGAGATCGCAGTAGTCGATCGCGTTGACGCACACCTTGTTGAAATCCTGCACGGACAGGAGCTGTGCGGTGATCGCATCGTATTTTTCAGCGCGGAGATCATCCAGGGAGATGCAGACGACGTTTTCTGCCCGGTATTTTCCGCCGGTCTTTTCCTCAATATACTGCGGAAGGTCCGAATGGGTGTAGCCGAAAGTCGGGTCCTTCGCAAACTCGGTCTGCGCGGCCGGGACCAGCGTTTCCCCGCACCGGACATAGTGGGTGTTTCCGATGGTGAAGCGCCCGCCCTCCAGAAAGAACGGGCAGAGAATCTCCCCGTCCACTTTCTTTCCATGCGCCTCCATCCCCTCCCGGAGGAGCTCCGTCTCCAGCGGGAAATGTCCGCGCAGGGTGGAATCGCTCCGGGAGATGAAAAGATAGTCCTTCCCGGTCCGCTCCGCGGCGATGGCAGCGCTTTCAATGATCTCTCGGTGGATTTTGGTCGTCTGGGCGGGCGTCATGCCGCGGCTGTTGGTCAGGACATAGAACAGGCGGCCGTCCTCCGCAAAGCCTTGCGTCATGGCCTCCGCATCCCAGGTCGTGTAGACACTGACATCCTGCACCGTCTGTACGCCGGTGGGATCGTCATCCAGAACGACAAATTTGGTATGATTATGCTTCAATTCCTCGGCGAGAAGCCGGTCCAGATGGGTCTCTTCCACCGGGGAAAACTGCTGCAGGACAGCAGCGCGAATGGTCTCTTCTGACATGATGATATACTCTCCTTCTCTTCTCTATGTACGGATATGTACGGATCGATTTTCACCTGGATCTTCTGTGCGGATCGATTGTTCACTTTGATCTTCTGTTCGGATCCATTTTCACTTCGATTTTGATGCAAGTAATTGATTGCTTGCTTCATCATAGCAGAGTTGGCCGGCAGTTACAAGAAAAGATCCGGTCGCCGTGCGGGGAATTCCGCGGTATAATGTTTCCCAAACGGCCTGCGCGACCGGAAAACGGAAGGATAAGTCTTGTTCTGATTTCCTCCATCACACATATCTCACGGAAAGAGAGTATTTCATCATGGATCACAGTCTTTCGTATCTGATTATTGGCACCGGCGGCACCGGCGGACCGCTCGGCTGCTACCTGGCAAAAGCCGGATTTCCGGTGACCTTCATCGCACGGGGGAAACAGCTGGCGGCCATGCAGAAAAACGGCCTTCGCTGTGAGAGGCCGCAGGATGCGTTCACGATCAATCCGATGCAGGCCTGCGACATGGACACGTACGCGGAGGCCGTCCGCCGCGGCGAAGTGAAGCGGCCGGATGTGATTTTTGTCTGCGTCAAAGGGTATTCCATCGACAGCACGTACGACTTCATCCGTGCGGCCGCGGGTCCGGACACGGTTGTCATCCCGATCCTCAATATCTACGGCACAGGCGGCGTCATGCAGGAGCACCTGCCAGGGATTCTGGTGACAGACGGGTGCATTTACGTGGCCGCCCTGATTAAAGAGCCCGGCGTCATCCTGATGAAGGGGGAAATCATGCGGGTGATCTACGGCACGCGGGAGCCTCTTGCAGGCGGCAGAAAAAACCGGTACGAGCCGATCCTGAAGCAGGTGGAGAAAGATCTGAACGCCAGCGGGATTCTCGGCGTCTGCTCGGAGAATATCCGGAGAGACGCCCTGCTCAAGTTTTCGTATGTGTCCCCGCAGGGCGCGGTCGGACTGTACTACGGCGTGGAATCGGGCGCGATCCAGCGTGAGGGGAAGGAACGGGAATCCTTCCGCGCCTGCATCCGCGAGATTGACGATCTGGCACACGCGATGGGAATCCGGTTTACCGAGGACATTGTGGCAAGGAATCTGAAGATTCTCGACGACCTGGCCCCGAATATGACCACTTCCCTGCAGCGGGATATCGCAGCGGGCAAACAGTCGGAAATTGACGGGCTGATCTACGGCGTCGTGCGCATGGGCGACCGGTACGGCATCGCAATGCCGGAATACCGGAAAATCGCGGCTGTGCTCCGGCAGCGGTACGAAAACGAACGATGCAATGGTTAAACCATGGATTCTGTGCTAGAATGTGAATCGTTTAACAAGCTCATGACTGCATCGAGGAGGGATTTGAACCAATGGATCGTTTCAAGGCTTTTCTAAAGCGGAAAGACATCGAGATCTCCGTACAGCGCTATCTGATTGACGCTCTCGGCGCGATGGCACAGGGACTCTTCTGTTCCCTGCTGATCGGAACCATCATCAACACCTTCGGCACACAGTTTCATGTCGGATTTCTGACTTCCCCGGTTGCGACGATCGGCGGAACGGAGTATACGGTCGGCGGGCTTGCCACCGCGATGAGCGGCCCGGCCATGGCTGTGGCAATCGGCTATGCGCTGCACTGCCCGCCTCTCGTCCTCTTCTCCCTTGTCGCCGTCGGCTTCTCGTCCAACGCGCTCGGCGGTGCGGGCGGGCCGCTGGCAGTCCTCTTCATCGCGATTATCACCTCAGAAGTCGGAAAAATGGTCTCCAGGGAGACGAAGGTGGATATCCTGGTCACGCCTCTGGTGACGATCGGCGTCGGCGTCGGTCTTTCCGCCTGGTGGGCACCTGCCATCGGCTCGGCTGCAATGAGCGTCGGAAAGCTGATCATGTGGGCGACGGATCTGCAGCCGTTCTTCATGGGCATTGCGGTCTCGGTGCTCGTCGGCGCGGCGCTGACCCTGCCGATCTCTTCTGCCGCTATCTGTGCGGCCCTCTCCCTCACCGGTCTGGCCGGTGGGGCGGCGGTTGCCGGCTGCTGCGCGCAGATGGTGGGATTTGCCGTGATGAGTTTCAAGGAAAACCGCTGGGGCGGCCTGATCTCCCAGGGGATCGGAACCTCTATGCTGCAGATGCCGAACATCGTTAAGAATCCACGGGTCTGGATTGCCCCGCTGGTTACCTCTGCCATCACCGGGCCTCTTGCGACCTGCTTCTTCCGCCTGCGGATGGACGGCGCGGCTGTCTCCTCCGGCATGGGAACCTGCGGTCTGGTCGGTCAGATCGGCGTTTACACCGGATGGGTGAATGACATCGCCGCGGGAACCAAGTCGGCCATCACAGGCTTTGACTGGGCCGGCCTGATCCTGATCAGTTTTGTCCTCCCGGCGGTGATTTGTCCGCTGATCAATCAGTTCTGCCGCAAGGCGGGCTGGGTGAAGGACGGAGACCTGAAACTGGAATAAAAGGAGTGCACTTGGATCCCGGCGAGGAACAAACCGATGCTGATCCTGGAGCTG
>OMZJ01000001.1 GCA_900315495.1 uncultured Lachnospiraceae bacterium | reverse complement strand
CAAGGCTCCTCCCACCACCTGAAGGTAGTGGGTTTCCGCCTATGGCAAACGAAAGGATTTAATTTATGAAAACTCAGCCCTCTGCCTTTTCCTTGGCAGAGGGCCGTTTTTTGCTTAACAGTTATTGAGCATCCCTTAATTGCTCTACAACACTGCATTTTGCTGCGTTGTCATACATCATGCAAGGAATCAGCCACCCCAGCAGAAGAAATACCGGAATTGTCAGCAGGACAGGCAGAATGGTGAATCGATACTCAAAGAACCAGAACATACTGCCCAGCATTTTTCCTGCAAGAGGTCCCACCGCCAGCGACAGAATAAAGGCCGCCGCTACAGAAGACATTGCGTAAAACAACCCCTCGTAGATCAGCATGGTTTTGAGCTGCCGGTTTGTCATTCCTACAGCCTGAAGCACAGCAAATTCACGGCGGCGGGAAAGAATACCGGTCATCATGGCGTTGAAGAAATTTAAGAGTCCTACCAGCCCAATGATAGCACAGAGGATACCACCGATCAGAAGGAACATCTGCCGGAACTGAGCAAATTCAGAGCGAGCCGTGGCCTTGCTTTCATACATCAAGGGCGAAAACTCACCGGCAGTGAGCTTCGATAGATATTGCTCTGCTTCGGCCTCGTCAGCGTCGTCCGCTGTGTCGAACAGGTAGAGCATCGGAATGGCTGCACCACCGCTGTCCCTCTGTGCGGTGTCTACAGACAAAACTACGTCATATCCAATACCACCATAACGATAACTCATGGAATTCGGAAGTTCTACCAAGGCGCAGACCGTGTACTCTACATCTCTGGCTCCATACAATTTTGCCTGAAAGTACTCCTCCGGTGTATCTTCGGTGCAGAGTTCCCCGGTGCGGCTGTCGATATATTTCACATCGTCCGCATAGGTAACGGTGATCGTGTCTCCCACCTTGGGGTAGTATTCAAGATTGGGCAGATTACCGTAATCATCCAAAGAAACCGCAATGGCAATGGCGTTATTGTCCGGCTCCAACATGGGAGAAATATCTCCGTCGAACACTTGCAGCTTGTCAAACAGACTGTTATCCAGAGCCTCGATTCTGGTATCTCCCATCACCATATTGCCCCGGTGCTCCAGACGGCTCATATGGCTGTCCAACTGCTCGGCGCTTTCGTACCTTGCATAGTCCTGCCGCAGAGCATCCTCCGCCATCCACAGATATGCGGGTTTTCGCACAGCATATCCCGTGCCGGAAAGACTGGCCTTTGTGTTTGCGGAGATATCCTCTATTTGTTCCTGGGTGATAAATTCATCTGCACTTGAGTTATAACGAAAATAGTCAGGAGTGCTGACGATAAAATCGGCGCAGGTCCTGGCGGATACATACTTTTCCATGCTGAAGCCGCCCACAAAGGCACACAGCGCATTGAACAGTGTCACCGACAGTGCCAGAGACAACACCACCAGTACCGTCTTTTTCCTGTTTCGTCCCAGATTGGCAAAGGCCATCTGATGGAGCTTTGCTCCCCGGGTGCTGCGCCGTTTTTTCTTGGTCTGCATCACATCCGTATATTTGGTAGCCTCCACCGGAGAGACCTTAGCTGCCATTTTTCCGGGCTTGGAACAGGACAAGAGCACCGTCAACAAGGCGAACAGCATGGAACCAAGGAAGATCACAGGCGATGTGCTGATGGTGGTGATGCCTGCATCCAACCGGGTGGAGCGCAAGACAACAGGAACCAAAACAGCGCCAATGCCGTAGCCCGGCAGCAGCCCCGCCGGAATACCGATCAGACAAAGCAGAAGTGCCTGCTGGCGAATGATGCGTTTGAGCTGCCGGGGCGTTGTGCCAATGGTTTTCAGAAGTCCGTAAAACCGGATATCCCCTGCAACAGAGATCTGAAAAATGTTATAGATGATAAGATACCCCGTGAAAATCACCAGCAGCAAAAAAGCTGCTATGGCGACCATCAGCTCTGGATCGAGCTGTGACTCCAGCTGGGATGAGGTATATCCCCAATTGACGCCGATCCGGACGCTGTTGGGATCGGTATAGCTGTCCCATGTGTAACCAAGATCGGTATCCACCTGCTCCATCTGCCCTTGAATGTTTGTGCCGGAGGCCAGCATGACATTCAAATCGGTGCGGAAAGGCTGTAGCCCTGCTTTCACTGCCTGCGCTTCGATGTCATCTGCGTAATCACGGCTGATGTTGATGTAATGAACAGGCATTAGTTCATCATAGTCCCAATAGCCCACCAGCGTAAAGGTATCTGTTACAGGAAAGGCGGTTTGATCCTTGTCCGTAATGGAATAGGAAACCGTGACCTCGGCGCCCAGCTCCGGCGTTACGCCAAGCAGCTGCAACGCTGCCGTATCCATGGCTACCTCTTTGCCGCTTTCGGGCATCCGTCCGGTAGTAGGGGTTGCATAGCTCCATTTCGTGCAGTTGGCATCCATGTAGCTGATCTCTGCCGGTATTTTGGCAAAGACCCCCTCCGCAGTGATACCGATTACCTTCCGTACCCCCGTAGCCTTCACCTTTGGGTGGGCAGCGATGCGTTCCGCCTGCTCGGGGGAAACATCCTTAAAGGTGCCATGCGCATAGCCGCCTACCTGCCGAAACTGGTAGTTTTCATAACTGGCGTTCAACGACAAGACAATGGTGAACATGGACGTAAATAGCAGCGTTGTCAGCGCAATGGCAAAAATGGCGATCAGATTGCGGCGACGGTTCGCATAAAGAGATTTTAAGCTGAGTTTTCGAATACATTTTCGATTTTTGACATTCATCGCAGCCACCTCCCATTAGTTCTGGGAGACGATCCGACCATCTTCGATACGGATAATGCGGTCTGCCATCTGCGCAATTTCTTCGTTGTGAGTGATCATTACGATTGTCTGGGCGAACTTTTGACTGGTGACTTTCAAAAGGCTCAATACATCCTGGCTGGTTTTGGAATCCAGATTGCCGGTGGGTTCATCTGCCAGAATGATGGCGGGTGCTGCCGCCAGTGCACGGGCAATGGCTACTCGCTGCTGTTGACCGCCTGAGAGCTGATTGGGCAGCGCATCCAGACGATCATCCAGCCCAAGTGTCTGTACAATCTGCTGTACGAAATCCTTATTGACCTTACCACCGTCCAGCTCAATGGGTAGAACAATATTTTCATACACATTCAGCACCGGAACAAGATTATATGCTTGAAACACAAAGCCGATTTTCCTGCGGCGGAAGATGGTCAGCGCTTCCTCCTTCAGGGAGAAAATATCCTGTCCGTCCACCATGACCGTGCCGCTTGTAGGGCGATCCAGCCCGCCCAGCATGTGCAGCAGCGTGGATTTGCCGGAGCCGGATGTGCCGACAATTGCAACAAATTCGCCCTTCTTTACACTTAAATCAACTCCATCCAACGCATGAACTGCGTTATTGCCGGAGCCATAAATCTTTTTCAGGTTTTTTGCCTGTAAAACTTCCATAAATGAGTACCTCCATGAAAAAATCTGTATGTATGAAAGGAAATGATCCTTTGATACATACAGATGATCGCATAGGAATCTTTCCACATTCTTTCCGGCGGAAAATGAAATCTAACAGTTTTGATAGAATTGTTGTTATTTCGGCAGAAATATGGAAAACGTACTTCCTTTTCCCGGAACGGAAGCAACCTTGATATAACCGCCCTCGCCGGATATGATCTGTCGGGCAAGGTATAAGCCGATGCCGACCCCTTCTTGTTCCTGCACACTATTTGAGCGGTAAAAGCGAGCAAATATCTTCGCTTGCTCACTTTCCGGGATGCCTGAACCGGTATCCGATATATCGATCCTTGCAAACATTTCATAGCTTACGGCAGAAATCGTAATGGCGCCATGCTCTGTATATTTGATGGCATTGTCTACGATATTAGCCAGCGCTTCCGCTGTCCATTTGAAGTCGAATACAGCAAAAGCATCTGTATCCTGCATTTGCAAAGACAATCCTTTTTCAGAAGCCTTGGCAGTATATTGTTCTACCACACTTTCAAGCAGCGGCTGCAGCGCTGCCGGCTGGGGGGAGAGTGAAATGATCCCGTTTTCCAGTCTGGAAAGCTTTACGAGAGAATCGATCAGAAATCGCAGCTTTTCTGATTGTTTGTACAGCGCCTCCACATTTGCCTTCGCCGATACAGGCAGAGTTTCCTCCATCAAAAGCTCGCTGTATAACAGCAGGTTTGCAATCGGCGTTTTCGTCTGGTGGGAGATGTCCGCAATCAAGGACTTAATTCTGTCTTTCTCCTGTGCTACATTTCGAGAAGATGCTTCTGCTGCGGAAAGATAGTGTGCAAACTTCGTTTCCAATGCAGATAGCCGGCTTTCATCAAAATTGGTTTCAGAAAAGGAGCCGGTCATGGCAGCGTCCAGCATTCTTTCGATTTCTTCCATCGTTTTTCTGGCCTTTCTCCGCTCCCATAACACAACAGCTGCCGTCGCCAGAAAACACAGCAGTATGATCACAATGCCGGTTTTATTCATCTTTTATCACCCAGCTATAACCGATTCCATAGACGGTTTTAATGTATTTCTGTGCGCCAAGCTTATCCCTCAACCGCTTGATCGTAACAGACAAAGCATTTTCATCCACATATTCTGCGCCATCTGTCCAGATCCGGTCGACAAGGTCTCCACGGGTCATGGTTCGGCCTCGGTTTTCAACAAGCAGACGCAGTAATTTTTGTTCTGTTTTACTCAATTCCACTTTTGAATTTCCCACATAAAAGGTCATAGCCTCAAAGTCAAAGTGAAACAGATCCATATGGAACGGCGCATCTTTATGGTTTGACTTATGGTTTGACGCTTGCTTTCGCAGTTGGGTATTCACCCTTGCCCGCAAAACCG
>OMZJ01000094.1 GCA_900315495.1 uncultured Lachnospiraceae bacterium | reverse complement strand
GTCCGGTCGTCCGCACGGTCATTCGTCCGCGTGATCCGGCGAAACGGTTCCGTCGCTTCTTTCATCTTACCCTGTCATGGAATGGCTTGCAACAGAAAAAGCCGCGGTGTTTCTTCTGCAGAAACGCCGCGGCGTGAAATACCAGGGTTTCAAAGCCGTCTTACCCTCTTCCGGCGGCCGACAAACCCACCGGCTTCGATGACGGGTTTACAAAGGTGCGTGGGAAAGCCTGCGGCTTCAAACGTGCAGGCAGACGCGGCGGATGTCACTCCGCCTTGTTGCCGTACTTTGCCGCCTCCGCCGCAATCAGCACTTCGTCATCAAAGTAATTGATCTTCATGGCGCTGCGCACCTCGGACAGAGTCTGCGCTGCCGCCTCGCGAGCATCCTCGCAGCCCTTCTTCAGGATGTCAAATACGGCCGGAATATCCTTCTCGTAGGCGGCGCGGCGCTCCCGGATCGGATGCAGCTCCTCCTCGAGGATCTTGTTCAGGAACTTCTTCACCTTCACATCGCCCAGACCGCCCCTGGTATAGTGCTCCTTGAGCTCATCCAGGTTCTGGTACTCCGGCAGGAATTCGGCAAAGTGCTCCGGACGGCAGAAGGCGTCCAGATACGTGAAGACCGTATTGCCCTCCAGATGGCCCGGATCGGATACCTGCAGGTGCTGCGGATCCGTATACATGCTCATGACTTTCTTCTTCACGTCTTTTTCCGTGTCGGAGAGGTAGATGCAGTTGCCGAGGGACTTGCTCATCTTGGCCTTGCCGTCGATGCCGGGCAGGCGGTTGCTCGCCTCATTCGGGGGAAGCATGATTTCCGGCTCGACCAGCACCTCGCCGTAAGTGGCATTGAACTTGCGGACAATCTCCCGGGCCTGCTCCAGCATCGGCTCCTGATCCTCGCCGGCCGGCACCGTTGTTGCCTTAAACGCCGTGATGTCCGATGTCTGGCTGATCGGATAGGTGAAGAAGCCTACCGGAATATCCGACTCAAAACCGCGCATGCCGATCTCGGTCTTCACGGTGGGGTTGCGCTTCAGGCGCGCCACCGTGACCAGGTTGGCATAATAGAACGTGAGTTCTGTGAGCTCCGGAACCATGGACTGAACGAAGATCGTGATTTTGGACGGATCCAGACCTACGGAGAGATAATCCAGCGCCACCTCAATCAGGTTCTGGCGGATTTTCTCGGGGTTATCGGCATTGTCGGTGAGCGCCTGCGCGTCGGCGATCATGATGTACATCTTCTTGAATTCGCCGGAATTCTGAATCTGCACGCGGGTGCGGAGCGATCCGACATAATGTCCGATATGGAGCCGGCCGGTGGGGCGGTCTCCGGTAAGAATAACTCTCTCTTTCTTGTCCATGATTCCAGGTCTCCTTTGAAAAATCAGCCGGCGCGCGCTGACCGCGCCGCCGGCCGCTGTTTTCTGTGATAAACTGACCCTCAGTTTATCACAGAATGTCCCTTTTGTGAACGCCGTTTTCCGGCTGCCCCGCGCTCTCCACCACAATCACGTCCTTCGGCTGCAGAGTCACTATGCCGGAAACAGCAGTCCCGCTGATCAGTTCCTTTCCCGCCGCGGGAAGCGTCACATACTGTACGGTTCCGCTCTCGTTCAGGTAGAAGTCAAAGTTCTTCTCCCCGTCCGTGCGGCGGTGATGCTCGACTCCCGTGGGGCACGGCAGGCAGACAATCCCCGCATTCTTCAGGCACGCCGTGTAGATTTCTGCCATCCCGGCCTCATCCAGACGCGCGGCGGCATACCAGCACTCGCCTTTTCCGGTTTTCTTCCGCGTCACCGCCGGGGAACCGGCGTAGAAATCATCGCGGTACACCGCCGCCGTCTGCGCGCCGTACTCCGGCCGCAGGGTCTCACAGTAATCCCGGATTTCCGAGACCGTTCCGTCCGGGAACACGGCAGCGTTCCGGTCCTCCGGATACAGAGTATCCGTCTCCTCCACCGTCAGCCCTGCCAGATTCTTCAGGATTCCGCCCGGGAATCCGCCGAGCCATGCCAGGGTGTTCTCGTTGACATACCCGGTGAGATACGTCAGGACCAGCTGGCCGCCCTGCGCCACATAATCCGTGAGCTTTTCCGCCAGGCCGGGCTTGGCCAGATACAGCATCGGCGCCGCAATCACGCCGTACTTTGCAAAATCATCCGCCTCACCAATCACATCCGTCTCGACGCCGAGGGAAGTCAGGACTTCATACTGTTTCTGACAGGTCTCCACATACTTCTTGGAATCTTTTCCCAGGCCGACAATGCCGTCCACGGCCCACCGGGTTTCCCAGTCAAACAGGACCGCGGCCTTCGCGTCCACCACGGATCCCGTGACGTCCGCCAGTTTCGGCAGAATGGCGCCGAGCTCTGAGACCTCGCGGAAAACCCTCGTGTCGTCCCTGCCGTCATGGTCCACCACCGCGCCGTGGTACTGCTCATAGCCGCCGCGGCCCTTGCGCCACTGGAAATACTGGACAGAATCCGAGCCGCAGGCGATCGCCTGCAGGCTGGAAAGTTTCAGCGTGCCGGGACGGCGCAGCTTGTTGTACGGCTGCCAGTTGACCAGGCTCGGGGTGCTCTCCATCATCAGGAATGGCTGACCCGGCTTCGTCCCGCGGATATTGGCATGGGAGAACGCCGTCAGGCGGCTGACCTCCTCCAGCGAGGTCCGCGGGGACTCATAGCCCGGGTAATTGTCCCAGCTGACCAGATCGATCTCCCCGGCAATCTTCTGGTAATCCAGGCCGCCGAAGAGCTGCATGAAGTTGGTGCAGGCCGGGATGCCCGGCGTCTCCTCGGCCACGATCTGCCGCTCAAAGCGCACGTACTGCTGCATGTTCCAGCTGGTGAATTCCCGCCAGGCCAGGTTCAGCCCCGGGGTTCCCGTCTCCGCCTTCTCCATCGGCGCCTCAATCTGGTCAAAGCTCTGGTAGGTGTGGCTCCAGAACGCGGTCCACCACTCATGGTTGAGTTCATCGATGTTATTGTGGAACTTCACCCGCAGATAATCGCGGAATTTCGCCTGGCACAGCGGGCAGAAGCATTCGCCGGAGAGCTCATTGGACAGATGCCAGAGCACCAGGCCCGGATGCCCCTTCACCGCGCGGGCCAGTGCCCGGATCATCTTCTCCGCCTGCCTGCGGTATTCCGGCGAAGACATGCAGAAGTTGTGGCGCCCGCCGTGATGGGCGCGCACGCCGTCCCTTCCGACCCGCATGCACTCCGGATATTTCTCATCCATCCAGGTGGGGCGGGCGCCGGTGGGCGTCGCAAGCACCGTGCAGATGCCGGCGGCATACAGCTCGTCCATGATTTTGATCAGCCAGTCAAAATGGAATTCATCCTCCGCCGGTTCATAAGCCGCCCACGCGAACACGCCCAGGGTGGCGCTGTTGATCCCGGCCTTTTTCATCAGCCGGATGTCCTCCTGCAGGATGTCCGACCGGTCCAGCCACTGATCCGGATTGTAGTCCCCGCCGTACAGAATTCCCTTCTGTCCTGGTAAAAGAATCTTCTTCATCTCTGTCTCCTCCGCACCGGATTCTCCCGGCTCCTGTAATGTCGTCGCCGATTCATGGTAGCACAGAACCGGCCCTGTGACAAACCAAAAAGGCTCTGCGGTTGTAATTTTGTACCTGCAAGCGATCCCAGGCCTCTTCAACCGGAAAAACCGCAGGCGCATGTTCTGCTTCTGAAGGGAAACGCCGGCCTCTTCAACGGAAAAACCCCGCGGGCACATGTTCTGCATGCACCCGCGGGGTTCTGTATGTGTTTCAGGCATGGTTCCGAGGAATCCCAGCGTTTTCGCTTTCTGCCTTTCAGATTTTGGTTCTCATTTTCGTTCTGCTCGTTTTCTGTTCTTTCAACTGTCCGTGTTCTTTTACGCGCCCGCCTTTGCCTTTGCTGCACCGATCGGTGCATCCGGATACTTCACATACAGGCGCTTCAGGATGATCGGCGTCATAATCGAACTGATGATAATCAGAAGGATCACGCAGGTGAAGAAGTTGGATTCCATCATGCCCGCCTTCAGACCGCGCTGTGCGACAATCAGGGCCACCTCGCCTCTGGTCATCATACCGACGCCGATCTTCAGCGACTCATGCTTCTCGTACCCGAGGAACTTCGCGCAGAAGCCGCAGCCGATCACCTTGGCGATCATACCCACCGCCACAAAGCACAGCGAGAAGACCAGAATCCGCGGATCCAGCTGCCGCAGGTTCGTCTGCAGGCCGATGCTTGCAAAGAACACCGGTCCGAAGATCATGTAGGAGTTGATGTCCATCTTTCTCTCGATGTAGCTGGAATCCTTCAGGCTGGAGAGAACAATGCCGGCAATGTAGGCGCCGGTGATATCGGCCACGCCGAAATACTTATCCGCGATGTAGGAATAGGCGAATGCCAGGCACATGCCGATGATCGGCACTCTTCTCGTGTGCGGATAGCACGCGTCGAAGATCTTCATCAGCTTCAGGATGACAACGCCCAGCGCGATGCCGGCCGCAAAGAAGACCACTGTCTTCAGGGTGACCATGCCGATGTTGGCGGTGGGATCCTTCATCGAGAGCACCGCCGTCAGGACGAGAATGCCGAACACATCGTCAATCACGGCCGCACTGGTGATGGTCACGCCCACTTCCGTCTGGATTTTGCCCAGCTCCCGCAGCGCCTGCACAGTGATGGACACACTGGTGGCGGTCAGAATCGTCCCGATAAAGACAGCGTGCAGGAACTTGTCCGAGCCCAACGCGCCGAACCCGTAGAAACAGGAGTACAGAATCGTGCCCAGAATCAGCGGGACAATCACGCCGAAGGCCGCAATCAGGGTCGCCTTCACGCCTGATTTCTTCAGCTGGTCCAGATCGGTCTCCAGGCCTGCCGAGAACATCAGGAGAATGACGCCGATTTCCGCCATGCCGGAGATAAAATCGCTCTCCTTCACCAGCCCGAACACCGAAGGCCCGATCAGGAGGCCTGCGACAATCTCGCCCGCCACCTCCGGCGCATGAATCTTGCGCGCAAGCAGCGCGAAGAATTTTGCAAAGATCAGGATGAATGCCAGATCTCTCAGAATTTGCAGTGTATCCATACCAGAACTGTCCCCTTCCGGGAAAACACGTACCTCTGCGCGGCTCTTCCGCAGAAAGCCGCGCAGACCTGACACAGCAGGCAGCAGAATCCACACTCCACCGCCTGCCGCTGACTCCGTTTTCCCCATGTATCAATTTCCGGACGCCGGAGGCCGCTCAGGCAGCCTCCGTTCCCTTCCCGGCCTCCCGGTCCGCAAACACGATGCCCAGCACCTGCTCCACGGTGTGCACCGGGATAATCTCCAGCTTGTCCTTTACCTCTTTGGCGACATCCTTCAAATCGTCCACGTTCTCCTCCGGGATCAGCACCCGGGTGATGCCGGCCCGCTGGGCCGCCATCAGCTTTTCGGGAAGCCCGCCGATCGGCATCACAAAGCCCCGCAGCGACACCTCGCCGGTCATCGCCGTCTTCGGGTCCACCGTCTTTCCGGTCACCAGGGAGGCAATGGCCGTCGTGAGCGTAATGCCCGCGGACGGACCGTCCTTCGGCACTGCGCCCTCCGGCACATGGATGTGCAGGTCGTTTTTCTCGAAAACCTCCGCCTTCTCCGGATACAGGTTCTTCACCAGGGTCTCCGCAATAGAGACCGACTCCTTCATGACATCACCCAGCTGTCCGGTGACGACAAGATCACCCTTTCCCTTCGTGAACATGGACTCGATGTACAGAATCTCCCCGCCGGCTGCCGTCCAGGCCAGGCCCGTGACAATCCCGGGCTTCGGACTGTCGAGCGCCTTGTCGTGGCGGATGGGCCGCATGTCCAGATACTCCGGCAGCTTCTTCTCCGTCACGGTCAGCGTTTTGTGATTGCCCTGCACCAGGCGCACCGCCGCGATCCGGCAGAGCGTCGTCAGCCGCTTCTTCAGGCCGCGGACGCCGGACTCCATGGTATAGTCACTGATGATCGCGCGGAGCGCGCTGTCTTGCACCTTCAGCTCGTCCGGCCGGATGCCGGTGGCCTCCATGGCCTTCGGCAGCAGGTGGCGCTTTGCGATCTGGAACTTCTCCGAGGCCGTGTAGCCCGGGAATTCGATGACCTCCATCCGGTTGAGCAGCGGCGCCGGGATGGTATCGGTGGTATTGGCCGTGCAGACAAACAGCACGTTGGACAGATCGTACGGGACATTCATGTAGTGGTCCGTGAAGGTCGCGTTCTGCTCGGGGTCCAGCACCTCCAGAAGCGCGCTGGAGGGATCGCCGGCATAGTCCTTTGTCAGCTTGTCCACCTCATCCAGCACCATCACCGGATTGGCCGAGCCGGCCTTGCGGATTCCGTCCATGATGCGGCCCGGCATCGCGCCGATGTAGGTGCGGCGGTGGCCGCGGATCTCCGCCTCATCCCGCACGCCGCCCAGACTGATGCGCACGTATTTGCGGCCCAGGGCCTTCGCGATGCTCTGCCCGATGCTGGTCTTGCCCGTGCCGGGTGCGCCGACAAACAGAAGGATGGATCCGGACTGCCTGTGGTTCAGGTTCATGACCGCAATCTGCTGCAGGATGCGGTCCTTGACCTTTTTCATCCCGTAGTGGTCCGCGTCCAGCACTTCCTTCGCCTGCTTCAGGTCAATTTCCTTCTGCTCCTCCGGCTTCCAGGCGAGTCCTGTCACAAAATCCAGGTACTCGTAGAGCATTCCGTACTCCGGGCTGTTCTGGCCCTCCTGCTTCATGCGGGAGAGCACCTTCTCCGCCTCCCGGCGGGCTGTCTCGTTCATGCCGGACTTGTCGATGGCCAGCTCAAAGCGGCGCACATCCGAAATGCTCTCCGGATGCATGTCGTCCAGCTCCTTCTGGAGGTAAGCGATCTGCTTTTTGAGCGCCTCCTCGCGGTAGAGCTTTTCCGTGGACTTCTGCGTCTCGGTCTGGGCCTCGTTGCTCACGTCCGTCACTTCCATGAACTCATAGACGGCGCGCTCCTCCAGCTCCATGCGCTCGGAGACGGCATCCACCTCCACGATATGGTATTTTTCATCCGCGCTGATCGTCAGGTGCTGGGAAATCACGGAGATCATTTCATCCATGTTTTTCCACTGCATCATGTACCCGCGGACCATCACGCCCCACTGGTAGCCGGACACAAACTTGACCAGCTCCTGGCGCAGATCGCGGAAGCGCTTTGCCTTCTCCTCATCCGGGATATCCTCGATATCCGCGCGGGCTGCTGCCGACACAGAGATATTCCCCTCCTCGTCAATCTCGATGGACTCCAGCGTGACGCGCTCCTCACATTTCACAGTGACGTTGCCGTCATCGGAGATGCTCTCCACGTGCGCGGAGACGCCGATGGGCCGGATATCCTCCGGACGGACATCGGCGCGCGGCTTTTCTTCCTTTAAAAACAGGAACATCACCTTATCGCCCGCGGCAGCCTCGTCGACGCCGCTGAGCTCTTTAAAGAACGAACCCTGGAAGGTAAACGAGCTTCCCGGGAGGACAATCGTATTATATACAGGAACCGCTATCATATGTTCCTCCTCTCCAAACAGTCAGGAACCGTTCTGCGCGGTTTCTCTTCTGTCTCGTTCTGTTAGCACTTGTTCTTTGCGAGTGCTAACAGGTAACTGTATTATACCGACCGCCTGACGGCTTGTCAATATTGGAGGAACCATTGCCGCAATTTGCTTTTTCTCCCATGAAACGGTCCGTACGCGAAATTCACGCCAGACTGTCAGTCCGCAAACCTGACGGCGGTATTCAGCGCGATCTCCATCATGTCGGTGAATCCGTTCTGTCTCTCCTCAGCGGAAAGCGCCACCGGCTTGAACAGATGGTCCGAGATGGAAAGGATCGAGAGCGCCTTCTTCCGGTTGGCGGCTGCCTCCCAGTAGAGGCCGGCGGTCTCCATTTCCACGCACAGATGGCCAAAGTCGCGGAGTTTTTCGTTCAGGCCCTTCTGCGGATAATAGAAGAAATCCGACGTGTAAACCTTGCCGACCTTATAGCGGCAGCCCTGCGCCTTCGCGTTCTTCACGGCCTCCTCGAGCATTTCAAAATCCGCGCACGCGGCGAACTGTCCCGGAATCCCGTAGGCATTGCCGTAGTTGGAGTTGGTGCTTGCCGCCTCAGCGATGACCACGTCCTTCGCGTCCACATCCATGTCCAGCCCGCCGGCGGAGCCGATGCGGATGATTGCCTCCACGCCGAACTGCGTATAGAGCTCATGGGTGTAAATCCCGATGCTGGGAACGCCCATCCCGTGTCCCATGACGGAGATTTCCTTCCCCTTGTAGGTGCCGGTAAAGCCGAGCATGTTTCTGGTGTCGTTGAAGCAGACCACATTCTCCAGATAATTGTCTGCCACGGCCTTCGCCCGGAGCGGATCTCCCGGCATCAGGACGACCTTTGCCAGACGGTCCTTCACCACAATGCTTGCGGAAATACTTTCTTTCGGTTCCATGGATTTTTCCTCCTCTGTTTTCTGCCAGTCCGTGCACC
>OMZJ01000032.1 GCA_900315495.1 uncultured Lachnospiraceae bacterium | reverse complement strand
AGCAGGAAAAGATACCGCTGGTTCCACAGACGGCGGCGAAGCTTCTTTCCCTTTGCGCGGGACTCCGCCTTGTTTTCTTTTGCAGCCATACAAACTCCTTCTTGATATGATACGAATCCCTTTGTGCGGCGGCATCCGTACCGATTGGTCTCTGCTTACTTTGCGCAGGGATTGAAAACGTCTTGTTTTAATGAAAAGAGAAAGAGCCACGGGTTTCCCCGCAGCTCTCTCCTCCGCGATCTGCGGACCCGACGGATGCCTTCAGGACAGCAGGCTGTCTGCAGCAGCCCTTCCGCCCCTGACAGAGATCACCCGCCGGATGCGGACCCTGGTGTTATTCCGCAGCAGTCGTCTCCTCCGCCGCGGTATCCTCTCCCCAGAGGGCAAGACGGTCAAAATACGTCTTGGTGATGTATGCCTCCACATCCTCCTCACCGGCAGCTTCCATGTCAGAGAGCATCTGCTGGTAGACCGCATCGCACTCCTCCTCGGAAGCGGCATTGACCATGTTCGGATATGCCTGGTTGAAGATGTCCAGAATCTTCTGATACTGCAGGGCTTCCACGCTGTTGCCGGCCGGCTGGAGCGTGGAATATTCCGCGCTGTCATAATATGCGTTTGTCAGATTCTGATATGCGTAGGTTGCGGAGCGGTCCTTGTTGACGAACCAGATCCGGCACGGGGTTCCGTCATCCGGATGCACGTCGTTCTTGACAAACCAGGTCCACTTGGTGATACCGGTATCGTTGACCACGTTGGTCGGATCTGCCTTGTAGCGATCGACAATGTCCCCGATCGGCGTGCGGACGCCATCCTTGAACTCCCAGTCCTGACCCTCGATACCCCAAAGCAGAAGATCCTGACCTTCCTGGCTTGCGCAGTAGTCAATGAACTTGCAGGCTGCCTCGATATTCTTGCAGTTGGTCGTGATACCGATCGCGTCCCACCCGAGAGAGCTTCTGCCGCTCAGTGTGGTCTTGTCGGGATCGACATCGTCGGCAACAACTTTGTACGCCAGATACTCTGCATTCTCGTTCTCCGATGCCATCAGAGAAGCACTTGCGGACCAGGTATCCCAATATGCGCCTGCATAGCCGAATACATTGTTGTTGGCCAGCTTCTGGTTGCGCAGCTCGTCGCTGTTGGAAGTCCACTCCGGATCCAGAAGTCCTTCGCGATAGAGCTCATTCATCTGGTGCATCGCCGTCAGGAACTTTGGATCCCGCACTTCGAACTGTACGGAATCATCCGTCACATAATACGGATACATCGCGTTCATACCAGCAAACAGGCCATTGATAACGCCATCGTTTCCGGGCTGACCGAGAACCACCGGAATGGTATCCTTGCCGTCCACCTGCGGGAATTTCTCCTTGTACTGCTTCAGCAGGTCCACCCACTCGCTGAACGTAAACGGCTCATCGCTGTCCGCCCGCTCCTGGCCGACCAGCTCGATCATCGTGTCGTACCGGGCGATGAATCCGTTCACCGGATCCGGATCATAGCCGTACCAGTTGGAGAGATAGTAGTTGTTCCCATCCGTGTAACGGGTCTTGTTGAGCGTATCTCCGTACATTTCCACCACATGCGGCATCAGATCCATGTAATCGGAGAGGTTGACCAGCGCACCGGCCTCGATATACTGATTGACGATATCCGAACCGCGGTCCATCAGCACGATATCCGGATAATCCTGCGCCGCCAGCATCAGCGAAAGCTTCTCGGCCGGGTCGCCGGTCGGGCTGATCAGATCGATCGTCACGCCGGTTCTCTTTTCCAGTTCCTGCGCCACCGGATCGTCAAAGGTGCGGGTGCCGGAGTTCTTGTCAAAGAACGAAATCGTTACGGGTTCGGAATCATCCGCCATTGCGATTCCCGGCATTGCCGCCGACGAAAGTGCCATCGCCGCTGCCAGAACAGTACTGATTGCTTTTCTCATGTTTCCTCCTGTATGGTAACATACTTTTTTCAGAGAGGCCGGATAAAAACTACGCAGCCGGCTCTCCGTGTTCCGGGCCGATCATAATACTTTTGTCTGTTCCCCGATATAGAAAAGCGATGCGTGTTTATGGAAAAATGTCTGCTGCCGTCGTGCGGAATCCGCAGAGTTCGTTCTTTTTCGATCGGATTTTCCTGTCGTTTTGCCTGATTTTCGGCACAATATTGCGGAGTTTTTCATCTATATTCCGAATCCGGCTGAGAAAGCATCCGGGCATTTTGTCGTATTCCGTGACATCAGGCATCACGCCCGTACCGCCGGCCTGAGGTTCCATTATAATACTTTTGTCGCGGCTGTGTATTTCTCCTGATTCTGCCGGCTGTGCAATCCATTTTCTCACGGAAAATGCAGGATATCCTGACGCCAAAAGGAATTTCCCATGGAAAATATGATTCCACCCGAAACAATGGAATTCTCCCGCGAAGAGGATTCCCCCACGAAAAAAACAGGATTCCCCCGCGGCAGAATACTGCCGTGAGGGAATCCTTTTCTTTGCAGCGCACACCGGGGATTCACCGCTTCCTGCACCTGATTTTTCATTCCGGAACATCCGCCTCTGCATCACCGCTCGAGGCCTCTCCATCAGGGACCGTCTGACCCGCGGCGTACAGGGCCTGTCAGCCTTCCGCCAGAGGAGCGGGTTCAAAAGTCAACGTATTCTGATAGAGGTCATCCCAGGTACTGCTGTTCATGACGCTCAGTTCAAGCTCGATTTCCTCGACGTCCGTGATACCGTTGCTCTCGAAGTCATCGCTGTCCCAGCTCATCGTGGAGTAGATGCAGCATCCCGGATGGGCCGTCGTTGCCCAGTAAGGGTCAATCATAAAGCCGTTTACCGAGACATTCTCGGCATTGAAGAGCACTTCCTGATCCGTGTTGTTGACCAGATACAGCTCGGCGGTGTATCCCCAGATGTCATCCACATAGCAGCGGGTGACGGTTACGGAAAAATCACCCGTGTCCATCAGCACGATGTCGGTGTCCTGCGGCTCCCGCTCGTACTTCACTGCTTCCGATTTTCCGTTCGGATAGATATGCACAGTCTCATTGGCCGCATCGTCCGCCGACCAGTCATCGCTGTCATATACGCGGAAATTCAGCGTGATATCCGTCACATCATCGACGGTAAGGCCAGCCTCCTCCAGATCATCCGTGTCCAGGGTGAAGTTGGAATTGGCCTTCTTGCCGGCGGCGACTTCCTCTGACATGAACGTCATCATCTCCAGCCCATTGACGGCCGCATACTCCAGCGTGTACGTATATTTCACGTCCTCGGACTTGTTCTCCAGGTAGACATCCACGTCATATCCCCAGAGCCCCTCCGGGTCCAGTCCGGTTACAACGATCTTGCACGCGTCATTGTCAACGACGGTCTGCTCACCGGCAAAGGCCCCGTCGCCCTCTTCCTCCGACGCCTCCTCGGATGCCTCCTCCGAAATCACTTCCATCGCGGTTTCGTCGGCTGCAGATGCCTCATCCTTCCACACCGCTCCCATGGCGGTCTGCGGCAGCATCAGTGCGATGGCTGCCAGAACTGCTGTCCACTTTTTCATTTTTTCCCCCTTTTTCATGAAACACTCTGGTATTGTTCCCGCATCCGCCCCGGACATGTCAAAGTCCCGGACGGCTGTATCCACCCCGGATTTTCCTGGTAGTCAGTGCGGGCTGTATCCGCCTGGAAGGGTTGCTTTTCTCCCCCGGATACGGCGGCAGGTTCCCGATTCCTGCGGGGCTCCGCCCCGATGTGAGGACTTCCTGCCGGCTGCAAGCGGTGTGCTTCCAGTCAGTCTGGACAATATGGCGGCTGTCCGATCCTCCTTTCTTTTCTGCTTATCTTTCGTCTTCTTACCTGATTTCTTTTTGTCTTTCCCCGATCTTCCCGCCATTCCCTTCCTTCTGATTTCCGTTTAAAATCGGGATTGTCATCCGCCGCCGTGCCAGTCTGCGGTCCGGCGCGGTTATTCACCTCATTTGATCTTTTAATATTCGGAATATTCTGGAAGCGTTTGTTGATTACGTCTATATTTTATCATTTCTGAATATTTCTGTCAAGAAGGCTCTCCGTTTTGCGCAGACACCGTGCGAGCAGTTTCTTCCTGTTTTTTCTTGACCGTCCCCGCCATCGCAGATATACTGATTGCGTTATTTCGAACACAGAGGAGGAAACGGATGAATCCATCTGGATCTGGCGTACATGAGGAATGCGGCGTTTTCGGCATGTACAATTATACCGGCGGAGATGTCGTCACGGATCTCTATTACGGCATCAGCTCCCTGCAGCACCGGGGGCAGGAATCCTGCGGCATCGCGGTGACGGACACGTTCGGTCCCCGCGGCAGAGTGAGCTGTGAAAAAGATCTGGGGCTTGTGCAGGAGGTTTTTCAGAAAGAGACGCTGGAATGTCTGCACGGCAATCTGGGCATCGGCCATGTGCGGTACTCCACCACTGGCGCCACCGTCCGCGAGAACACCCAGCCGCTTGTCCTCAAGTATTACAAGGGCTCTCTGTGTCTGGCGCACAACGGCAACCTGGTCAACGCGGCGGAGCTGCGGCAGGAGCTGGAGGAGAGCGGTGCCCTCTTTACCACCACCATTGATTCGGAAGTGATCGCCTACCTGATCGCCCGGGAGCGCATCGTCAGCGCCTCCGCGGAAGACGCGGTCGCACGGGCCTGCAGCCGGATCCGCGGCGCCTATGCGCTGGTCGTGGCCAGTCCCCGGAAACTGATCGGCGTGCGCGATCCCCACGGCCTGCGCCCTCTCTGTATTGGAAGAAAAGAAAACACGTGGATTTTTGCCTCGGAGAGCTGTGCCATCACCTCCGTCGGCGGCACCTTCGTGCGGGATGTGGAACCCGGTGAGATTGTCTCCGTCATGAAGGACGGAAGCCTGAAGAGCACCCACTTCGCGCAGGGCACCCGGCTGGCCCACTGTGTCTTCGAATATATCTACTTTGCCCGGCTGGACTCCACCATCGATTCCCACAGCGTATACGACGTCCGGGTCAAGAGCGGCCGATACCTGGCCAGCCACTTCCCAACGGATGCCGATCTGGTGGCCGGCGTTCCCGATTCCGGACTGGCTTCCGCCTACGGCTATGCACTGGAATCCGGTATTCCGTTCGGCTTCGCCTTCCACAAGAACAGCTACGTCGGCCGGACCTTCATCAAGCCAACGCAGAAAGAGCGCGAGAGTGGCGTCAAAATGAAGCTCAACGTCATCCCCACGGCGGTAGCTGGCAAGCGGATCGTGCTGGTGGACGACTCGATCGTGCGCGGCACAACCATCAAAAACCTGATCCGCGACCTCAAAAACGCCGGCGCCCGCGAGGTGCATGTCCGCATCTCCTCGCCGCCCTTCCTCTACCCCTGCTATTTCGGCACCGATGTCCCCGCGTCCGGCTCACTGATCGCCCACTCGCATTCCGTCGAGGAAATCCGCGACGCCATCGGGGCAGACAGCCTCGGCTATATGTCGATCGACGGCCTGTCCGAGATTGTGGACGGCCTCCCCATCTGCACCGCCTGCTTCTCCGGCGAGTATCCGATGGAAGTCCCGGACCACGACATCAGCGGCGCGCTGGAATCCTGAGACCGCCTGCGGAAGCAGACATCCGGAAATTTCCCAATTCTGCCATTTTCCAATCCGGCAGCCTTCGGGCCGCCGGATTTTTATTTTATTCTGTCTCCATCCCTGTTATTCATCAGGCCGGCGGCATCCCATTCTTCCGATCAACTCGCAGTCTCCCCATTTTCCCCCGACTTCTAAATTTTTTCTAAATTCTGGTTTTGTCCTTGACCAATTCCCGCCTTCCGCCTATACTGACAGCGGAAATGACTTTTAGTCATTTTATTGTACGCACCAAATTCTGCGAACACACGCCCGCATTCCGGTGCGGACCGGATCCACGGAATAAATCATCCGCGGCAGATCTTCCGGGGCAATCCGGAGCGGCGAAACGAAAATAAATGAAGGAGGAACCTATGTCTGATTTTCACATTAAGTCCAAGGATCCGCGGCTGACTTTTTTCAACGGCGATTATGATGCCCTGATTCACACCAGAAAACCGAAAGGGATCGAGAACAAGAGCGCCTACCTGATCGGCACCGGTCTGGCATCCCTGGCGGCCGGATGCTTCCTGGTCCGCGACGCCCACATGGAGGGCTCGAAAATCACCTTCCTGGAACAGCTTCCCCTTCCCGGCGGCTGCCTTGACGGAAAAGTCATGGAAAACATCGGCTATGTTGCCAGAGGCGGACGGGAAATGGGCCACCACTTCGAGGTGCTGTGGGATCTCTTCCACTCCATCCCGTCCCTGGAGGATCCGAATGTCTCCGTCCTGGACCATCTGTACTACATCAACAAGGACGACCCCAACTTCTCCAAGTGCCGCATTACCACCAACCGCGGCAAGCGCTATGACAACGGAAAGTTCAACCTGGGGCAGAAGAACGCCATGGAGCTAGCCAATTTCCTGATGATGAGCGATGAGTCCCTGCAGGACAAGTCCATCGAGGAAATCTTCTCCGACGACCTGCTCAACAGCGACTTCTGGTGCTACTGGCGCACCATGTTCGCCTTTGAAAACTGGCACTCCGCCCTGGAGATGAAGCTGTACATGAACCGCTTCATCCACCACGTCGGCGGTCTGGCGGACCTCTCCGCCCTGCAGTTCTGCCGCAGAGACCAGTACACCGACTTCGTCACGCCGATGGTCAACTACCTCAAGGCACACGGGGCGAACTTCCGCTACGGCGTCACCGTCACCAACGTTGAATTCGAAATCACCGAGCACAAGAAGGCCGCGAGAAAGATCGTCGCCCACGATGCGGACGGAAATGACGTCTCCATCCCGCTGACCGACAACGACCTCTGCTTCATCACCAACGGCTCCATGACCGAGAGCTCCACCTACGGCAGCACGGACAAGGCGCCGGCCTGGGATCCGAAGCTCGGCGGCTGCTGGGAGATGTGGAAGAACATCGCGGCCCAGTCGCCGGAATTCGGCCACCCGGAGAAATTCTGCAGCGATCCCGACAAGTCGAAGTGGGAGTCCTGCACCATCACCGTCTCGGATCCCCGCATCATCAAGCTGATCATGGACATCACCCAGCGCACGCCCTACGGCGGGCATATCGTCACCGGCGGCATTGTCACCGCCAAGGACAGCGACTGGCTGATGAGCTGGACCATCAACCGCCAGGAGCAGTACTACGGGCAGCCGGAAAAGGACATTGAGGTCTGGGTCTACGGCCTGTTCCCCGATGTCCCGGGCAATTACATCAAGAAGCCCATGAGCCAGTGCACCGGCCGCGAAATCACGAAGGAATGGCTGTACCACATCGGCGCACCGCTGGAACTGATCGACGAGCTGGCGGACACCACCCACGCCGTGCCGGCGATGATGCCGTTCATCACCTCGATGTTCATGCCGCGCGCCTTCGGCGACCGCCCCTATGTCGTTCCGAAGGACGGCGTCAACTTTGCCTTCCTCGGCCAGTTTGCTGAAACGCTGGATGAACCGGGCCGCGACACCGTATTCACCACGGAGTACTCCGGCCGCACCGCCATGGAAGCCGTGTACATTCTCGCCGGCGTCGAGCGCGCCGTCCCCGAAGTCTTTGCCAGCCGCTATGACGTCCGCTACCTGCTCAACGGCGCACACTACCTGCTGGACGGCGAAAAGCCCGAAATCAAGCTTCCGATGATCGTCCGCCATCAGTTGGAAAAGAAGATCAAGGGAACCGATATCGAGCTTCTTCTGAAGGAGTACAATATCATCTGAGGCGAGCCGAATGGAACAGCCGGCGGATTGTCTTTCCGGACGGCTGCTTCTCCGGCCGGATCCCCGGATCTGAAGCGTCAAAGCAGCAACAGCATTCGTGCCGGCACCCGCAAGGATGCCGGCATCCCTTTATCTGATTCCGCATCCGCACCGCGGATCTGTGTCAGAAGTTAGAAAGGAACCCCAGTCATGCGAAAACTGTCCGAACTGGAAAAGGAGCGGCGGGACGACCTGCGCGCGAAGGCGCAGACGGCATTTTCCGGCAGCTGCCAGGCGGCCCAGAAACCGCCGGGCCAGGCATCTTTGGAGTCATCGGGGAGCGCTTCCGATACGGACGATCCCGTGCTCGCCGCCTACGGCCGGTATATTGCCGGAAAGCGGGCAGCCGCCCGCGATACGCTGCGGCAGATCGAGCTCGAAGAGGCATACGAGGCCTGGCTTCTTGCCGCCGCGCAGCAGAAAAGCCGCGCGCTCTCCGTTAACGGTGAGAAGCGCAGCACCCCGCAGTCCCGGAAGCATGCCGCCCGGCTCGCCGCCCTCCGGCAGAAAAAGGAAGCCCTGTGTGCCTCCGACCCCGACTTTTTCTGTGTCTGTCGGGAAACCGATCTGGCAGAAGACCTTGCCGAAGAGCGCGCCGGCCGTCTGGTCGGTGTGCCCTACCTTCTCCGCGCAAAGAAGCAGATCGCGGATTCCCTGAATGCTGGCATCCCTGTCTACCTCGTGGGCCATCTGGGCTCCGGCAAAACCCAGCTTGCCATCGAATGCGCCGTCGACTACATGCGGGAGAACCTGCTCTGGGAGCAGCTGACCAAAAGGATGTATTCCGAATGCGGCGGCCTTCGGAAATCTTCTTCGTCCGATCCGGCAGCACAGACAGTAAAATCAGCGGCCGGCAGCACCGCGAAATCCGCTGATTCTCCGGAATATTCTGATCTTTTCAGGTTTCCGGATCTTCCGGATACCCCGGAGACTTTCAAAAAATTCTGCACGATTTATCCCGAGGTCAAGGCCGAGGTGGACCGCGCCGACCTCCATCCGTATTTCATCGCCGGTTCCCACAACCTGACCGCGGAGGATATGTTCTTTGAGAAGACGCTCAAACTCTCCCATTCCGAGGGCCGGGAATCCAACGAAGCGCAGCTGGAGCAGCTCATCCACGGCTTCATGGACTTCATCCGCCAGAACGAATCCATCATGGCGGACATGACGCAGGACCAGCGGCTGGAGCTGATGCTCGCCGGCTGGAAAACCTTCTCCGGCATGTATATCGCCGAGAACAGCGGCTACGGCACGACCGTGGAAAAGATCGAAAAAGAAGTCCTCAAGGCCCTGAAAGAGGGAAAACCTGTCATCATCGACGAGATCAACACCATCGCCATGGCCAACCTGATCGCCCTCAACGACATCCTGCAGCACCACGCGGGGCAAACGGCCTATATCACCGGCATCGGATCCCTGACCATCCATCCCGGCTTCTGCCTGATCGGAACCGGAAACCTCTCCACCGGGACCGTGTCCTACGAGGGAACCAACACGCTCAATCCGGCCTTCCAGTCCCGCTTTACCACCGTCGTCTACAACTATGTTCCCCAGACGGAGAGCGGCGATCTGAACCGGGACGCCGATCCTTCGCAGAACGAACTCTTCCGCCTGCTTCTCGGGCACCTGTGCAATGCCGACGGCACCCTCTCCCTCCCGGATCCGGCGCAGACCATCCCCGCCCTCTGGCACCTCGCACAGATGGCCCGGGTTTCGCAGGACATCTTTGAGGGTCGCACGGAGATCCCGGGAAATCCGGACAACGGTACCGGCACAGATTCCCCCGTGCTCAGTGAGGCAGTGCTCTCCATCCGCGGCCTGATCCACGTGCTGGACCGCTGGAACTACGGCGAGGATGAAGACCTTTCCATGGCACTCTGGGACGGTTTTCTCTCCTCCGTGACCAACGCCGACGACCGGAATTTACTGCTCGCCCTTGCCGCCCGGTACGGGTTCTTCCCCGAATCCGGCGGCTGGCATGTCGAAGCCCGCGCCCGGGGCAGCGCCCCGCTCACCTACGATGACATCCGGACCGCTCCGTACCGGCACCGGATTCTGCCGATGCAGACGCTCTCCCGCGAGGATGTGATCGCACTCCTCTTCGGGGACGGGCCGAAGCGCACAGAGATCGACGCGGACCTCGGCGACCGGATTCTCATCGACGAAGCCGCCGGCCGGAACCTGGATCTCGCCCTCTCGCTGGGCGACTCCCTACGGGAGCTGGAACACAGCGCCGCACTGCTGGATTGCATCACTGCGGAAGGCGATGATGTCGTGAAAGGCGGCAGTGCCGCAGATCGCACCGGTGCCGGGGAAAGTGCCAATCGCCCAGATGGCAGCGGTACCAGAAAAGGCGATGATGTCGCGGGAGACAGCAGTGCCGGGGAAAGCCGTGATCCGTCATGAGCCGCAAGCCACAGGAAGGACTGCCCCGCCCTGACGAAATGCCACCGGTGTCTCCGGCGATATGCCAGTCGGACCGAAACCCCGCTCCGTGTGACGTGCCCGGACACCAGCCGGGCGAAACCGGGAATTTCTCTGCCTTCCAAAGCGGCGTCCGGGCACTCCGCAGGCAGTATGACGCCTGCCTGAAAGAGGGAATCTTTCCCGAAGAACTGCAGCGCCGGGCCGCCCTCCTCCGGAAGCAGGAGGAAGAACTTCTAACCGCTTCCCTGCCGCTGGCGCGGCGATTCTTTCTGAACCGCCGGGAACCCGGCGTCCGGAAAGAGACGCTGGTCGCCGCCCGGACGGATGGTGGCGTCCTTGCCGGAGAGATCAGTCCGGAACAGCTCGCAGAGGCAGGCCTGACCCCCGCGGAGCAGGCCATCGCGGCGCGCCTTCTGGAAACCGCCCCGGAAGAACCGGTTCTCCCCGAGGCGGAGGGATTCTCCGCCGACCGCTGGCCCTGCACTTTCTACTGTGCCGCAGGCAATGCGGATTTTCTCTTTCTCTTCGGCGACGACGGGACCGTCCTCCTCTTTGAAAACAATGGCGGATGGCAGCTGCGCAGAGATCCTGTGCTGAAAGACCTGTTCGTGGAAAATGCCGCCGTGGAAAACAGCCATGCCATTCTGGTGCTCGACCTGGATCACAGCCTGCTGCGCATTTCCTACGACCGGCTGGAGCGCGCCGAGCAGCTGCAGCGGGTTCCCCTGTACACCCCGGGCGGATAAACCTCTCGGATCAAAGTCACGATCACTGATCTCCCGGGACCGGATGATTCCAAAGGCAGCAGGATTTCAGGAACGAATGGATTGCTGACAGGAAACGCCAAAAGTGAGAAAAAACGGCAGTCGTGACGTGTCAAGTAAAAATGCACTGGCAGGAATGAACCTATGACAAACGCAGAGAATTCCGAAATCACCGCATCGAATCCCGGGGAGGACCGGGCAGCGCGAAAGAAGCAGTACGAGGCCCTGCTGAATGCCTCCCGCGACATGCTCACCCTCTTCTCCGGCGATGAGCGCCTGACCTATCTCATTGATGAGGAGTCAGAGCGCTTTCTCCTGCGGCCGCGGGAGAAAAAAGTGCTGATCCCGCTCTCTTTCTTCGAGAGCCAGCCCTTTTCCGAAAACCGCTTTCTCTTCCACCTCTATACCGTTCTGGCGCTCTATCCCGATTTCGAGCGCTGTCCGGAGGACTATCTGAATCGTCCGGAGACATTCCGCCCGGAGGCAGAGGAACTCACCGGCGTCTTTCTGGACCGCGTCCGGGCCGCCGGCCTGTCCGGAGACCGCGCGTACCAGCCGGACAACGTCTTTTTCTATATGCAGAACGAAATCCTGTCCTTTCTGGAGGACTGCGACACCTGGGCTTCCATGCTCTGCGTGCTGCAGCGGGCGCCAGTGTACCAGGATCCCGCAGTCAAGGCAGACATCGCGCGCATGCTTCTTCTGGAGGATGTGTTTCCCGCGGAGGACGATCCCACCGGCGTGCACCGCGATCTCGCGCCCTGCCTTCTGATCCGGGAATTCTGGGGGATGGAGGAAATCGAAAATCCCCGGATCCGGCAGATTCTGGCCGAACCCGTCTTCGGCACAGACCGCTTTTCCTTCCTGCGGGATCAGCTCACCCTCTGCGCCCTCCGGAATACCCCCTGTGCGGACCGCGACCGGATGATCCGCTCCTTCCTCCTGCCCTCTTTTCTGCAGCTGTTCCGGGAGGACATCGACCGCATGGCGTTCTCCTCCACCGTAAGCCTCCAGGAGCAGGAACAGAAGCGCGAGGCGCGCCGCAAAAAAAGCGCTGCTCAGTCCGCGGAGAATTTCAAGGAAATGCTCCGGGAGCTGGACAGCGAGAAAAAGCATCGGGAGGCAGCCGTGGGAGAACTGCTCCATGGCACGCGCGATCTCTCCTCCTACGGCGTCACCGACGCCGACCGCGCGCTGTTCGCCCATTATGAAGCCGCCGTGCGGCCGGCCCGCGAACAGATGAAGGCATACTGGCGCATGCTGATCGGCGATACCTCCCGCGAGGTCTCCGTGCGCATCCCGAACATGCCGAAGGGACGCCTCTCCGTGGAAACCCTGATCCGGTCCTGGCCCGCCCTCACGGAGGCCGAGCGCCGGCAGAACTACCGGGATCTGGCCATCTTTGACGACAGCGAGCTGCGCCGGCAGACACAGGTTCTGCCGCGGTATCTCGACATCTGCTTTGCCATCGACAGCTCCGGCTCCATGCGCGGCGAGAAGCTCGGCCCCGCCCGGGAGGCCCTGGCCATCGTGCTCCTGTCGCTGGAGGATTTCGCCGGCTTCCTGCAGGCAAACGCACAGACCGTGCACGAGCCCTGCGAGGTGCGCACCCAGGTCCGCCTGTTCGGGACCGGCTCCCGCGAAACCCTGTCATTTTCCGACCGCGGACTCCGCCGGCAGGCAAACCGGATTCTCTCCGTTTCCCGGCTGGACGGATCGCTGGGATCCACCGATGACGGCGCCTGCCTGGAAGAATTCGTCCGGGCGCTGACCCCGCAGACCCTCCGAGAGCTGCAGACCGGCCGCCGCATCCGGATGGTCTTTGAAGTCACCGACGGCGCATCTTCCTTCCCCGGCAGAGCCAGAAAAGCCGTCGAGGAACTGGTTCGCAGCAAGGTCATCGTGCAGGCCATTGAGATCGGTTCCCCGGACGACGCGGCCGCCCGCGCTTCCTTCGACTATGTCTTCGGCGGCCGGGGCATCTTTCTCGGGAACCGCACCCGGGAGCTTCCCGACCGCCTGATGAAAGCTGTCCGGGACAGCGTCAGCGGCGTACTCCGGGATTATTTCCGCCGGGGCCGTGCGTAAGCGCACAGCCTTTGCATTCCGTCATCTGCGGCTTCTGCCGCCTCCCGGAAGGAAGGAGAATATCACAATGCGCAGCTGGCTCTGCACTCACTCATCTGCGACTTCCACCGCCTCCAGGAAGATCCTCTTATTGTTCTTCATGATAGCCGTAAGTTCCCGGTTCAGACCCTTCTTCGTAAGATACGAAATCGCCTGATCCATGTTGGGGGGACGCCTGCTGCAGTTGTGGCTGTCGGTCCCCAGCACCTGGATCCGTCCTTCCCGGATCAGCCGCTCCGCGGTGCCTGCCGTGCCGAAATGACTGAAATTGCCGGCGTTCAGCTGGATCAGCGCATCCGAATCCATCAGCCGCTCCAGAAGCTTCCTGTCCGCAAATTTTCGGTATCTTTCGATATGGGCAATGATCAGCCGGATGCCCCACTGTCCGGAGATCGCCTCCACCTCCCGGATCGTCCGCTCTGTCCACGGCGCAAACGGCATCTCCAGAAGCAGGTACCGGGATTTGCCAAAGCAGAGCCGCTCCAGCTCCGGGTCGTTGACCAGGGACTCCCGGAAAGCGACCTCCGCCCCGAATGTCAGAGCAGGAATGCGGACCGAGCTGCGGCCGCCGGATCCGCCGTTCTCCGCCCCACCGGATCCGGAATTCTCCGATGGCACTCCGCCTGCGGCTTCCATCTGATCCAGCGCCTGATACAGGCGCTCCGCCGCCCGCTCCCTGCGGTCCAGGAAACTTGCGATCGACTCCTGCGGATAGTAATGGGACGTGGAAACCACCCCTCTGCAGCCCTGCCGGTATTCCTCGGCCAGAAGCCGGATCGACTCCTCCGGCGTTTTGCACCCGTCATCCATACCCGGAAGGCAGTGGCAGTGCAGGTCACAGAATATCGTGCGTTTCTTGGAATCGTTCTTCACTGTTTCTCCCTCCCGCCGGGCCGCCCGGCCTTGTCCGGCTGTGTTTCAATCAAATCTTCCAGCCTTCCATTGAAAACATTGGGATCCTAATCCCATCCAGCGAACGATAACCGCAGGTTTCCCTGCATCATTCGACACCGGTATCGAATTCCGAAACGCACCGCTCACCCGCCTTTTCCTGCGCGCCCGGCCGTACACCGGCGGAACCTTCCGCAGAACTTTCCGGCGTGTCCACCGGCAGGTCCACCGTCACCCGCAGGCGGCCGGCCGTGCTCCGGAAATGCACGTGTACCGGCGCTTCCGTGCTCCGGCGGCTGGCAAACACATGGGCAAAGACTGCAATGGTGCTGTTCTCCCGCGGGCTGCCGTTCTTCGGCTCCGGCTCTCCGCCGCAGAAATCCACTGCTTCTGCGCCGTTTCCCCGCACCTGTTCCACCAGATAATTGATATCCGACACGGAAGGGTTGTCCGGACCTGTTCCGGAAATCAGTTCCTGCCCTGCTCCGCAGCCGAAGACATCCGTACAGACGTCCCCGTCGCGGAAGCTGATCTGCCAGACCGGAGCGTCTTCGCCCGACTGCGCGGTGCCGGCACAGGCCTCCCGGCCCGAATCATCCCGGACCGATGCGGCACCTTTCTGCCCTGCCGGATTTCCGGCAGGCACCGGGATTTTGTCTTCCGGCGCCGGAAGACGCCACGCATCCTTCACCTTCACATGCTTCCACGGCTTCTGCAGGGACAGCCTGCCCTCCGGGAAGCGTTTCTCCCTCTCCTTCGCATCCAGAGGCTCCGCACCCGCCGGCAGGAGGACGGATTCCGGCCTGCCGGAGAAATGCATTACCCAGTTCACAGATTTATCTGCAGCGGTGTCACAGCCATCCTTTTCCGAATCTGGTGCAGCCAGACCGCGCTGCACGGAGGTCACCTCGATGAAATACCGCTCCGCCCACAGAATCTGACGGCGCATCCGGACGCCCGTGTAGGCCTTCTCATCCCACTGCCGGATGGTAAAGGTATCCGGCATCGCAAACGGTTCCGTCCAGTCGGCAAGGGTGTCCAGCCAGACGGTTCGTGCCGCGGGATCCACCCGGAAATCCGTCAGGCGCGCATTCACCGGAGACTGATTCTTTCCGCCGATATTGATCGTGTTATGCGTCGCCGTATTCTTGTAATAATCGTAATGCATCGGCGCGCCGTATCCTGTGGTCCCCAGATCCGGCGAAATCCTTCTGCCGTAAGCCAGATAATCCAGATCCAGCCGGTCGTAGTGATCGTGCTCTCCGCCGTACCGGTCATGCTTGACCAGAAGATACCTGCCGTCCGGGCCATGCAGGATGCTGCAGCCGTTTCCCGGTTCGATGTGCGTCTTCTCCGGCACATATCCCGATTCCGGAAGCGCATCCGCCCCGTACAGCAGCGCCTCCGCATTGTCGCGGCCGGTCTCCCGGGTCAGCCCGTTCAGCACATACAGGATCTTCTCCCCGCCGATCTCCCGCCAGGCGAATTCATACAGCCTCCCGGCTGCGCCCATATGGCCGAAATTGGTGTCATTCAGCATCGGCATGCGGTCCCCGGGCTCCAGATAATCGGCCAGAAGGCCCAGCATTTTCTGGTAATTCGGGTGATGAATCATGCTGTACGGCGTGTGCAGTGCAAATTTCTCGAAGGCCAGGAAATTCTCCAGCGCATAGAAATGATACCCGAAGGATCCCTCAAACCACATCCCGTTGGGCTGCATCCCATGCTCCAGCTGATAGCGGAGCCCGTATTTCTGATTCACGGCAAAATCCGCATATGTGTTCTTACCGAAAAGGATCCCGATCACCGCGATGGCTGCGTCAATGGCTACCTCGTGATTGTGCATCTGATTCTTTCGGCGGGGAATGAGAAATTCCGCCCCCGGCAAGAGCATATGATCACGGATCGCCGCAGCCTGCTCCCCGGTCATCGCATCCGAGAGCATATCGAAGGCCGAGGCCATCTGCCGCAGAAAGATCCCCTCGTCCAGCGTCTGCGCGTTTGCCTTGCCCGGGCCATTGTAGGGGATATCCCCGTGCACTGCGTAGCTCTCATAAACCGACGCATAGGCCGTCATGATGTCCAGCGCCCGGTCCGCATATTTCCGGTCCCGCTCCAGCTGCCAGAGGAGGCCGAGCTTCTCGCAGGCCTGCGCATTCTCCGAATTCACAATCCCCCACCAGGCGCTGTCATAGGGCTCTCCCTGAAGGACGCGGCCGCAGTGCGGGCAGACATGCCGTTCCGGCTGGCTGCGGTCAAACAGAAGGCGCACCGAACAGTCCGGGCAGTAATAATACAATTTCCAGTTGGCAATCCCCGTCTGCGGCACCAGAGGCGGCTGATCCAGGATCTCCTGCACCCCCGCCTTCAGCCGGTGCAGCGTCTCCGGGAAATCGGCCTGTTTCGCCCGGATTCTGTCCATCTCTTCCTCCGTAAACCGAATCATCTTTTCCTCCGCTTCTGTCCATCATCCATTCCACGCTTTCTGCCGGATCTTCCGCCGCACACGTCCCTGAGCAATGCACGGAATGGCCTGCTCTCCGTTATTCCTCCCGGCCGGCAAACCGGATAAACCGCACCCAGTCCTCCTCCGTGAACATGTGGCCGCCGATTCTGCGGAAATAGGCTGCACGCCCGCTTTCATACGCCTTGCCCGGCTCCGGATTCTCCGGAAGGACCAGGCCTTCCCTGCCGTACAGCCTCCAGACCGGCGATGCCAGGACCTCCGACGCCAGCTCCCCATCCGGATCCGACCAGATATCCTCCGTGCCGCTCACCACATAGACCGGCCGCGGCGCCGCCAGCGCAATCAGCATATGCTGGTCCACCGGGAGATACGCCTCCCGGTCGGCATACTCCGACAGTCTTCCGGCAAACCAGTAGGGAAAACGCTCCGTAATGCGCTTCACATCCTCATACTGTTCGTTCTTATGCCGGAACAGAGATGCCCCGCCGCAGCCGGAATTCAGTGACAGGCACGCGTGAAATCCCGAATTTTCCGCAAAGCTCCAGAGCGCCGTCTTCCCGCCCCGCGAATGCCCGGCGATCGAAATCCGGTCGGGCCGGAGTTCTTCCCGGGTTTTCGCATAGCCCAGGATCTGCCCGCAGCACCATGCCCAGAGGCCGATCGCACCCCATGCGTCCGGTTTTCCCGCATCGCAGACCGTAAACAGACCCGTCTGTTTCGCCTCCGGGCCGTCCGCCGCCGCTTCCTTCACTGGAAAGCGGATCGCCGCAACATGCTGCCGCAGGACGATACCGGTCACCTGATCCGGGCCGAATGCAAAATCCGGCCACATCAGGGCGGAAACCGGATGGTTCCTGTCCGCTCCCGCCGGGAGAGTGATATAGAAGGGGAATGATACCCCTCTCACCGACATCTGTACGGTGATTTCCGTTTCCCCTTCCCCGATTTCCGGCGTGCGCCGCTGCACCTCTGCAAAGTGTACCTCCCCGCTGTCTAGGAGATTCCGCCCGTATACATGATCCTCATACAGTGACAGAATCTCCGGCCTGCGGTATTTCTCCCAGATTTCCCTGTCCGTTACCGCTCTGCCGCTGATGGTCTGCAGAAGCGGCGGTACCTCTGATCGTTCTGACCGATTCTTTTCTGACATCTCTATTCCTTTCCTGCTGATTACTGCCTTACAAGCACATGAGTTGGTCATCATGCCACATCATAAGAATGTCCATCTATCATCACTCTGATTTTATGAATGGTTTTTGCCAGGATTAACCTCTGACAGCAGGCCACACTCTTTCAATATCAGTTTCACCGCAGTATGAATGGAAAGTGAAGGATTGTCCCGATAATATGTAAATCCGAAACTTTTCCGCGGCTTACTGTTAGTTTTATTACTCTCAGTTATTTTTTCAGCTCTATCAATCGCTTTTCTGACGTCATCAAGGCATAATTTAGAAAGGCACCGCTTAAAATTGTCCTCATGTTTGTATTGGTCGAGATTCTCAAATTTTTCATTATAGGCCTGATTGATCGGATTCAAATACTGGCCGCGCTGTGTAAGCGGCCCGCTGCAGTTTCTCTTGTGCAGTATCATCCAGAGTTCAAATGTGAAGTTTGAATATCCCAGGCAGTACCGAATACCTTTCTGCTTTTTCGCGTCCTTCATTTCTGAGAGAATTCCCTCAAACTTTTTTACAAAACGCTCCTCGTTACTCTCCACATCACAGATATGGTATACCACTGGCGTCACTATTGCTGTTGTTCTCTTATAAAATTTCGCCGGGCTCTGCTGAACCTGTGCCTGAATACTCACGTTTACAATTCGCTCCGGACTGTTATTGATCTGTTTTTGAAGCCACTCAAAATACCAGCTTTCTGTTTCACCCTCTACAGTGAAGGTATACTTCCTCGTCTCCAGTCTTTCAGTCATCGGAATTCACCCCATCACCTTTCATAATGCGCTCAATGATCGGACTGAAGTCGATATTTCTGATCGCACCATAACGGTTCACAAAGTAATTCTTCATGTAATCCTCCCCTTTGCGAATCCCGTCAGATGTCTTGAAATCAGAAAGGGAATAATGCGTGCTCCTTCCGGTGTTTTCATCCCTTTCCACAAACTTGATCTCATCTCGGCGGAACAAGGATGAATCCAGAAAAATCGGGTTTTGTGTGTTAAACACAAGCTGTGCATTTCTGGTATTGATTTCATCATTGTGGAAAATATTGATGATATTCATCAATGCCATCGGATGAATCGAGGCGTCAAATTCATCCATGATCAGAGTACCACCATTGACCAGCGCATTGATCACCAGTGGGAATTCATTGATAAAACGGATTGTTCCGAAAGATTCAAACAATTCGGCCGGAATCATTAGCTTTTTATCTTCGAAAATTGAGTACAGAAGGGCGTCTTCGCCGTCACTCTCCTTGTTTACCCGGTAGCCCAGGGCGTTTGATGTGATTCCGAACGCACGCGCCGCCTTTGTCAGCGTTTCTTCGACATAAATAGAATTTTTCTTCGGATCTGAAAATCTGCGTACCAGCCGGATATCATCTGATCGATAGATCACGATGAATCGATTGGTCAGCCAGTCAAGGATCTTCTTCACCAGATCCTGCGCATAAATGGTTTTAAAACCATTATTTAAAAATAATTCTGTGTCGGACAAACTGCTTTTTGCGATCTCCAGCGTTTTGGGCGATTTCCGTTTCATGCCCTTATTCAAATAAGGCCTGATCACAGACGGAAGGTCAACTGTCAGCGTATCATCCCTGAGGAACACCTGTTTTCTGTTCACCAGAAGTTCCTCCCGCAGGATCTTTCTGTTGTAATCCGGTGCCATAAACGGGCCAAGATCAATCGTCAGCGAGTATTCCACAGCCAGCGTCCCGTCGATAAAAGAGATGGAAAACTCTGTCGGAGCCGGAGCCTCATTACAATTCGGGACCATTTCAAGTGCTGCCCCCGCCGCATTCATGCCCGACTGCTCTGCATCCCTGACGTTTCCCCGAAGTACAATTGATTTGAAGGTATCCATTGCCCCGATCAGGTTCGTTTTTCCGGAAGCATTCGGCCCGTATATGACTGCAGCACAGAGCCCCTTATATACCTGGGAACCTGCCTGCGCTTTCAGGACACTGTAATCCAGGCCCGTCTGTCTCGGCGCCGGAGTCATGGAAAAAACAGCTTTATCTGCGAATGATTTGTAGTTTTTTGTAACAAATTTCAAAAGCATATGATTTCCACCTCTCTGCTGCAATTTTCTCGCAATAACAGCCTGCATTTATATATTATCATTGGGGCCGGTTATTTGCAATATATACTTCCTGTACAGGCCATTTTCGCATTCTGCGGCGGAACCCGGCCCGGACGGCCGTTTGCGCGGCCTGTTCACCCGGATACAAATACACCACGCCCGAATGCCCCGAAGGGCACCGCAGGCGTGGTGCACCAGATTGCTCCTCCATATGCCGTGATTCATCCTGGCACAGAAGAAAAATCAGAACAACCGCCGGTTTTCCGTCTGCGGTCTCCGTCCGCATTCTCCATCCACGATCTCAGAGGATCACATTCTGCTGCTTCCCGTCCAGCCAGGCGCGGAGGTTGTCAAACACAATCCCGGCGCGCAGGGTCATCGATTCCTGTGTGGCAAACGCGATGTGCGGCGTCAGGAGCGTGTGCGGCGCCTCAAGCAGCGGTTCGGCGGCATCCAGCGGAGGCTCTCTGTCAAAGACATCGACGGCCGCCCCGCGGATGGTTCCCTCGCGCAGTGCGCGGGCAAGATCGGCGGACACCACAACCGGCCCTCTTGCCATGTTGACAAGGATCGCGGAGGATTTCATCCGGGAAAGTTTCTCCGCATTGATCATGCCTCTGGTGGATTCGTTCAGCGGGCAGTGCAGAACAACAATATCGGAAGACGCCAGAAGCTCCTCCATCGATACCTGGCGGGCGTGCTCCGGCGCATCCGCAAGTGTTCTTCGGTTGCAGAAAAGGATCTGCGCTCCGAACGCATGGAAGAGTTCGGCCGTTCTTCTTCCGATCTTTCCAAGCCCGATGATCCCCACCGTTTTGCCCCTGATTTCGCAGCCGATCAGGCCGTCTTTGGTGCCGCCTGCACGGCAGCGGTCCTCCGCCGCACGAAGATTCCGATACAGGGCCAGAACCGTGCCGAGCGTCAGTTCCGCGACCGCCTCATTGGAATAGCCGGATGCATTGCTGACGGCGATTCCCTTCTCCCTGGCCGCATCCAGGCCGACATGGTCCACCCCGGTGAATGCCACATCAATGAATTTCAGATTGCAGCAAGCCCGGATGACCTCAGCCGGCATGGGCATGTTGGCAAGAATCATCACATCCGCGTCCCCTGCCTCCTCCGCCATTTTTCCGGTGTCGGCCGTTCTGTCATACGAAACAAACTCCACTCCCTCCGCCGCAAAAGGCTTTTCCAGCGCTTCCAGTTCCTGTGCGCTGATTCCGAGCGACTCCATGATGACCGCTTTCATCTGCTTTCTCCTCATCCCGCATCTCACAGCTGCCGGTATGCGGAGCCGTAAACCCGGCAGTTTCCGGGCAGGGTCTTGATGATCTTGTTCTCAAAAGTCCCCGGGTCCTCACCCAGTTCCACCTTCTGATCCTGGTTGATCTCTTCCTCGATCGTCTCGTCAAATTCCGCGCCGTCCAGTGACACGCAGACCACCGGCACTTCAAAGTTGCAGGCCGTCGTGATTTCAATGGCGATCGAAACCGAGCGCACAGACTCCTCGGAGGAGAACAGCAGGACACATTCCGCATGTTTGATCCGGTCCTTGATCATCAGCCGCCAGCTTGCACCGCCCGAGATTCCCTCGTCATACCAGATTCGATATCCCTTTCTCTGGAGCATGCCGAGGACCGGATCCACCTGATCCTTGTTTCCATGGCTGTAGCAGACAAAGATGTAGGGCTCCGACCCCACATAGGGAAGCTGCACATACTGCTTTTCGTTCAGCGCCAGCTCCACCTTTTTCCGCCGCTTAATGATCTCGTCGAACTGATCTGCCACGGCCTGGTCGTCAAAGACCGTCCCCTCTCCCGTATAGATCACCACCTCATCAAACAGCCGGCAGTATTTCAGGTAGACCTGCTGCATCTTCTTCCCGGCGGCGATTCGGATCTCCCGCTCCTCGTCACTGATCCCGGGCTGCGCCGAAACCATTTTCTCATAGCAGCTGTCCTCCACATACAGATAGATCAGCGTCACATAATTGCCGTAGGCCTTCTTCAGCTGCTCCATGAATTCGATCGCGGACGCGCCGACGGTCAGAATGCGGTCCACGGTTCCCTGAATGGCATCCATGATCTGCTGCCTGTTGAACCCCAGCGCAACGCCGTCCAGCCCGTATTTGAAATTGCACTTCGCATATTCTTCCTTCGTCACGTAAACCTTATCATTGAACCAGTCCTTGTAGACTCCCTGCGGATTCTTGTACTGACCTGCAAAGATTGCGGATTTCTCCTCCACATAATTGTATTTCCTGACTACCTCGAACCCCTTCCTCCGAAAAAAGGTCCGGCTCCGATAACCGGTCTCCAATGTCCCACCGAACAGAATAAAAAGCATCAGATGACTCCTTCAATATTCCTCAACCCGCTGTCCTGCGATCCGGATGACATGCTTCCTGCTGATATTCCATGACAGCAATCCAAGGCGGGAAACAGGAAGCCGCGGACAAAGGGGTACCATTCCAATCGCCCGGAATTTTGCATGAATCCGGAAAAATCTATGTTAAATTATAGTGAGGGCGGCCGCCGCATTCAATCGTTTTTTCTTCCCTGCAACAAAATTAGGCGTCCATTCCGGCGCCGCATTTTTCCTTCCCCTCTCTCTTTCCGTGTATGGTTCAGATGATATCAATCACGTCTCGCGGATCTTCCGGAGGCAGCAAACACCCCGGAGACAATTCTCCGGGGATCTGCATGACTGATGAATTCTGATTTTCACCCAACCTGAATTATTCTGACAAGAGCCAGTCGATCAGCTGTACCGAACGGATCCCTTCGTAGGTTGTCTCCAGACCGGGTTCCAGAGAAAGAACGATTTTCTCATAGTTATCACGGATTTTCTGAAGCGGTGCCAGTTCTCTTTTCCGAACTTCCTCACTTGTCATGGATTCGGTCACCTGCACATACATTTTGCTGTCTGCTTTTGTCGCAATAAAATCAATCTCGCTGTTGTCCACCTTCCCAACAGCGACATCGAAACCGCGCCGCAGAAGTTCAAAATATACAATATTCTCAAGCACGTGTCCGATATCCCGGTCCCGGAAGCCCAGCAGGTAATTTCTGAGGCCGATATCGACGATATAATACTTGCCCTGCGTCCGGAGAAATTCTTTGCCTCTGACATCAAACCGCTTAATGCCATAAAAGACATATGCTTCCTGCAGGGCACGGACATACGCCTGAATGGTATGCGCACTCGGTGCACCCTTCCGATTTCCGCTTTCCAGCAGTCCTTCATTGACAAGAACATTCCCGATCGACGAAACAGAAATCGTGCTGCCGATATTATCGGCAAGGAACAAAGCGACCTTATTCAGAAGTTCCGGATCTGAGACTCTTCTTTCACCCTTCCGGCTTTCTCTCTCCAGAATATCCCGCATGATGACAGTTGAATAAATACCTTCCAGAAGGATAAGCGCACGTTCCTGATTCAGTCCGACATCAGCGATCCCCGGCATCCCGCCAAACCGCAGGTAGGCATTGAACACCTCCCTTAACTCGTAACGCTCGCCATTCGCATCCCAGACCGCTTTTCTTGTCTCTCCAAATGCTCCCCGGATCTCCCGGATTTCAAATCCGTAAAATTTTATGAATTCTGCGAAAGAGAGCGGCAGCATTTTTATTTCAATCATTCTGCCGGAAAGGTACGTGGCATACTCAGAGGAAAGCATGTAAGCATTCGATCCCGTCACATAGATATCGCAGTCAAAATCCACGCGGAAGGAATTCACAGCGTTCTCCCAGCCGGGTACATGCTGCACTTCATCAAAGAAGTAATACATCCTCCTGTCGGGCAGGGTATGACCCTTTACATATTGGTAAAAGTCATCACCCGACATCTTTGAAAAATCATGGGACTCAAAATTCATCTCCAGGATCTGATCTTCACGGATCCCGCTCTCCAGGAAATGTGCCGTCATAAGTTTTAAAAGGCTCGACTTCCCGCAGCGCCTGATTCCGGTCACCACTTTCACAGGTTCCGTATCCTGAAATGCAATCAGCTTATTCAGATACCAATCTCTTTGTTTCAGCGTATGGTTACGGATCATATCCTGCACCTCCATAAGCTAAGGATAGCATTTTATCGTGAAATTTTCAAGTTTATGCTATTGATAGCATAAATTTCTTATTTTTTATCATTTTATGCCGTGTAGAACACATGCTTCAACCTGGATCAATCACTTGTGAACTTCCCAAAAAAGTACGACGGTGCTTCGTTTTTTATACGAGACAATGGGTACGCAGGATGCAAGTCCTGCGTACCCATTGTCTTTTCATACCGAATGCGTTATCACCCTGAGAATGATCGGGCCCAGTATTCCTGAAGGTTCCACCGGCATGCTTCTGGACAGAAAATCTCTCTGTCGGTTGACCAGTGTATTGGTAACCTCAATGCGAAGTAGATTTCTCCCCTGCTTCAAAAGCTTGTCCACGTTGAACCGATATGGCGGAGAAATCACAGTTCCGGCATCTTCGCCGTTCATCCAAACGCGGGCCGTCTCATATACTTCCCCAAGATCCAGATCTGCGTACTGGATACCGGATTTCAATGGATCCAGAGAAAACGTTATCTCATAACGTATCGTTCCGGAAAAGGACGGATGCTCCCGGCCGAAATCTCCCAGCGCATCGGAATTTCCTGCCGTACCCTCCTGTGGTACCGGATGGAAATCCTTCTGTCCGGCCTCCCGGACTGAGATCTGCCATCCATGAACCGGGATCTTTTGTACAGTCATATTCTGTACCGAGCCACAGTCAAAAGCCCTCTGCCTTTGCATACTATCTGAGATGATCGTCTCCCACTCCTCCGGGATTTCCGCTTTCATCCGGCAGGCAATTTTCATCTCGCCGGGGGCAAGATGCAGGGCAAGTGTCCTGTCGTCCCTGAAAAAGCAGGCTTCCAGGGTATTCTTCCAGGCATCATAGTAAAAAGTTTTCTTTCGCACGGGTCGCTGAACAGTCTGTTGAACCGAGTGCTGCATGGGCTGCTGTTCGTTCCGTTTAATGGACTGCTGCATAGACTGCAGTTCTGCCTGCTTCATAGACTGTTGTACGTTCTGCCGCCTGGCCCACTGAACAGACTGTCCCATGAACTGTTCCTGCTTTCCACACGGCGGCGTATTTTCTGCCGGTAAATCCTCATTCCAGCAGACATTCGTCCGAATCCATTGAAGATCGGACTCATTGAAGAACAGGTAATAATCTGCCTTCTCATCTGCAAAATGGCCATACCTCAGCCAGTTTTCCGAGTTTTCCAACGTGATATCCCTGAACGAATCGCCTTGCAGCGAGGTGAAAAAATCCGTCCATGTCATAAGCCGGTATGCCCTGATGCAGTGGTCCAATGGTCTGGAGTTTTCATCCGGATAAACGACCTGCGGCATTTTTCCGACCCACCAGATTTTCATGCCGCTTTCTGCAGCATCAGAGAGGATCGAAGCCGTCTCACCGGAAATGTACGTGCTTCCCGGCACAATAAGATCCGTCACAGCATAAAGCGGGTTCATTGATTTATCTGATTGTGGATTCGCCGGTACATCTGATCGCGAATCTGCTAATACATCTGATCGCTGATCCCCCGATATGCCTGATCGCAGGGCTGCCAACACGTCCGAGCGCGGATCTGTCAATACGTCTGATTGCTGAACTGTCAATACATCCGATCGCTGATCTTCCAACACGCCTGATTGCAGGGCTGTTGCCGTTTCCTGGTGCAGATCAGAAGATGCCCTCGAAACTGAGCTCCTTATAGATCTTGTCCATTCGGCCAGGGAATCTTCCGGTACGATCAGAAAATCAATCTGATTTCTGGTCAGCAGCTCACAAATATCTTCCAGTCTGGTATATTCTCCTCCCATCCACTCCTGTTCCGCAGGATAAAAGACAGCGAGATGTGCGGCTTTTCTCGTACCCTGAAGCAAGTGGCAGACCCGATTCGTATATTGCATCAGAGATCGAAAATACGGGAACTGCGGATTCATCCCTCTGGCATAAAAATGGGGCGGGCAGTCCGGATCCGGAAAATCCTTCATGGTAAAGGCATGCGGGACAAACCAGTTGACTCCATTCACCAGCATATGATTCAGGAGCCACTTCATCATTTTCAGGCCTTCGCTCCACCCGTAAGCTCCGAAAATCTCACACATGGTTCTGCCCTGCTTCAGACGATCCAGAGACGCCAGCGATGTTCCGAGATTTGCCAGCACATAATGGAAAAATGTTCCGTCATAACCCATATTGCCGCCAATCCCGCGGAAACGGAAGCTGTCCATCTCCGGGCGCAGCTGCTGCAGTACGACATCAATCCCCGCCATATCCTGGCCTTTCAGAGCCCTGAAATAATGCCCCGTGCCAAGGCCCAGATGCGTATGCGTTCCATTATCCTCAATGACATGGCCGATGTACTGAACCCCGTGCGCTCTGCACCAGTCCCCAATCTGGCAGCAGAAATTCGTACTGTAGAGTCTGGAAATGACATCCATAAACTCTTTGCGGTGGATCGGGGAAATTGCAAGAGTCGGCTGAGAATTCTCTTCTGCCTTCTCGCTGCAGTCCGTCTCATCCTGAATATCTTCCCACAGTGAGAGAATATTCCGGGAAAAATCTTTGTGCCAGAGTTTTCTCAGCTGATCTTCCGCTTCTTTACACCATGGCAGATTCATTTCCGGCTGGCCGATGACCGATTGAAAGCCGTATTCCCCACCGCAGTTTCCGATTTCCGGTTCGTCCGAAAAGAATCCGGCGAACGTCCTGCCGAATTCATCGCCAAAATGCTGATAATGGGCTTCGTAAACCTCATGGATAAAAAAGCCGACCGCATCCCTGTCGATTGTGTTGATATAATTCTTCCGTCCTGTCCCTTCAAAGGTCGTCTTGATCACAATAATCGTCCACAACCCGCCCGGAATTTCAGCATATACCTTTCCAGATTCCACATTTGCCGAGAGATCCGCTACTTCAGATAATTCATGCGGCCGGTCCGGGTTCCTTCTGCCAATCAAGACACCGATCAGTTTCTCACCGGCTTTTAAATCGACCAGAAAGGAACACCCGTGACGCGGGCCCGCAACATCAATACCGTAGTGTGTCAGGTATACTTTTCGGTACGGGGAATCACTGGCAATCCGTCCGTTGCAGTAACCGCTGGGGAAATGTGCGTCATCCAGCACCCATACCTGCATCGAATGGCTTTTCGCCCGGTCAATGATGGTCCGAAGATCACTCCACCACTGGTCACCCAGAAAATCCGGATGCGGCCGCGATTCCACGCACAGGGCCCGGATCCCGCTTTCAAAAATTCGATCCACTCCTTCTGTCAGCAGTTCTTTGCTCTCACCGTGCTGCCAGAAGAAAGGCAGGATATAATTTCCGTTTCTGTCTTCCAGATTCTCCTGCAATTTGGTTTCCATTATTTCCTCTCATCCCTTGACGGCTCCGATCGTCAGGCCCTTGGTGAAGTATTTCTGCAGGAACGGATAAATCGCAAGGATCGGCAGCATTGTCAGAAACAGCTGTGCCGCCTGCAGCGTTTTCACATTGGTCAGCGCATTTTCGATCGCCTCACTGGAGTTCGTCGCGTCTGTCTGGGAAAGCAATGCCTGCAGATACGTCTGCAGCGGATAATTTACCGTGTTGTTGTTATAAATTTTGCCATCAAACCAGGCATTCCAGTGTCCGAGGAAGCTGAACAGGACAACCGTTGCGATCGACGGCTTGCACAGCGGCAGGACAATCCGGGTATAACGCTGGAAATACGACGCTCCATCCACTTCCGCCGCTTCCTCGATCGTTGCCGGCAGCTGCTTCATAAAATTCATCACCAGAATCACATTGAAAATCGGCACCGCCCCGGGAAGAACCAGTGCCCAGACGGAATCAAAGAGCCCCAGATCCTTGACAAGCAGATAATTGGGTACCAGACCGCCGTCAAAAATCATGGCAAATAAAAGAACCCAGACATAGTATTTTCTTGCAGGAAACTCATTGACGGATTTTGACAGGGGATAGGCCATCAGAACCGTCAGCACCGTATTAATCGTAACTCCCACAATGACGCGAATCACAGAAACCCGGAATGCGCGCCAGAAGGCGGGCCGCTTTGCTACCATGTGATACGAGGCGAAATTGAACCCAACCGGAAGCAGATTCACCTGGTTTGCCGCCACCGCCGACTGATTGCTTAATGACACTGATAACATATGAATCACCGGATAGATACAAATCACGGCCAGCAGAATCAGTATTGCATCATTTACCACGTAAAAGGTCATGGATTTTTTACTGATTCTACGGGAATTTCTTCGTCCGTCCGGCATTTTTATTCGCTTTTTTTCGTATTTCTTTGCAGCTCCGTTTTGTTTCAAATCCCTGCTCTGATCATATTTCATCTCCACGCCCCCTGTCATCTGGCAATGACTGACTGTAATCCACATGGGAATTCATTCGTTTCCGGATCTATCGTCAGAGGTCAGAAGACGGTATAATCCGTAAACCGGTTGGCAATCAGATAGCTTGACACAATCAGAATAAAGCTTACGACCGACTTTAACAGTCCAACCGCAGTGCCCAGGCTGTAATTGGCCTGCACCAGTGAAATCCTGTAGACGAAGGTATCAATAATATCCGCTGTACTGTAAACCAATGGATTATAGAGATTAAAAATCTGTTCAAACCCGGCATTCAGCACATTGCCAAGGCTGAGTATCAGCATCAGCAGAACAATGGGAGTGATTCCCGGCAGGGTTACATGCCATATCTTCTGAAATCTGCCTGCACCGTCGATTTCCGCCGCCTCATAGAGCGTTTCGTCAATTCCCGTGATTGCCGCCAGATAAACAACGGTGTTGTAGCCGAAATTTTTCCACACATCCGTTCCGATCAGCACGCCGATGAACGCATGTTTGTCTCCCAGGAAAAATATCTGCTTCGCACCCAGCAGTCCGAGAAACTGATTGATGATGCCGTCCCGGGCAAAAATATCCTGAATCATCCCGGCCAGAATGACCCACGAAATGAAATAGGGCAGATAAACAATCGTCTGAATCGTCCTCTTGAATTTTGTGCTTCTCACCTCATTCAGCATGATGGAAACAATGATGGGAATCGGAAAATTGATTATAATTTTCAGCACGGCAATCACAAGCGTATTGCGCAGAACCCTTGCCGTGTCCGGCAATCGGAACATATACCGGAAGGTATCCAGTCCGATCCAGGAAGATTTCCATATCCCCTTGACCGGAAGATAGTCTTTAAAGGCGATGGTGATTCCGCCCAGCGGGATATAACGAAACAGAATGATGAAAAACATGCCCGGCAGAAGCATCAAATGCAGCTGCCAGTTTTTTCTCCGTCTTGAAGCTTTCTTATTACCTTGACCAATCTTCTCTTTCACTGTCACCGATGTCGACATAGATGCCTCTCCATTTACGCAAGAGGGCGGCTTTTCACCGCCGCCCTCTCAGATCATTCCCATTTCCATTCAGAAGCTGTGCTGCGGAATGCAGATCGGTATGCTCTCCATATACCTGAGTATGCAGATCTGGTTATTCTGCCATCTTCTCAGCAATCTCTTCACAGATAGCGCTTCCGCCGATGCTGTTGTAGGTATCCACAAACGTGTCAAAATAGGAAATATCCTGATCGCCCATGATGATCGCGATATAATCCGTAAGTTTCTGGGTCTCCAGAAGCGATTCTGTCTTCACCGCTGTATCCGTGGGTGCTCCTGCATAGTCACTGTACTTCACATGATCAAAATCTATTGCCAGATATCCCTCCAGATAAACCTTCTTCCAGGCCCAGGAAGTCGCTGCGTCCAGTTCTGTGCTGATCACATTCTGATAATCCGCATCTTTTCCTTCCACATGCTTCGCACCGCTTGCAACCGCATCGGTAAAGGTTTTACCCCAGTTGATATTTGCCGCCATCTGGAACGGCATCAGATTGTTCACGCCGCTGGTCGAATTGATCTCCGGATCATTCATCAGCTTATTGTAGGCAATGTAGAACGCATTATCTTCTTTCGGAAGCGCGTAGCCGTCACAGAGCCAGTTCATCATGACAACGATTGCTTCCGGATTCTCGATTCCCTTCTTCGCGTAAATGTAGCCGTATACATTCAGCGGAACACCCGGTTCATAGGTACCGATGCTCTCTGCTGCCGGGAACGGAACGGCAGTCCAGTCTGCGCCATCGACATTCGCTACACAGTCCTTTAAAGCGCCGAGCGGGCTGTAGAAATAGCCGATATAGATACCGATCTGGCCGGATGCCACCAGCTCATCCTCTTTTGTGGAATCCTTCACTGCGAATTCCGGATCGATTGCGCCGTTCTGATACAAATTGGCAAGTGCAGACAGCGGCTCTTTTGCCCTGGCGTCTGTCGCGCCGCAGATGAAACTGCCGTCATCCTGCTTTATATAGAACTCATCCTTTGTGTATGCACCGTAGGCTGCATCGATGAAATCCACGCCGTCCAGATTTTTGTCCATGTAAAGCCCGTAGGTATCCGCTTTTCCGTTTCCATCCGGATCTTTCGTCGCAAACAGAATTGCGTCTTCTAAGACTTCCTCCATCGTTGACGGCACGGAAAGTCCGAGGGCATCCAGCCAATCCTGCCGGATCCACAGAATCGGGTAACTGTCTCCCAGCGTATTCGGTACCGGAAGTCCCATGATTCTTCCGTCAGAATTGGTAACCGGTGCAAACAGGCCATTGTCATTCTGACCACAAAGCGCCTTCAGATCATCGGTCGCCCAGGTATCATAAATATCCGTCATGTCTTCAACCATTTCATTGTCCATCAGGGATCCCATCATGGTTGCGTCGACAATCGCGAAATCGGGAATGTCATTGGCCGCGATGGCCAGCTGCATCTTTTCTGTCATGGAATCGGACGGTGCAAGAATCTTGTTCTGCACGTTGATTCCCATGATATCTTCCCACATTTTGTACGCCGAGTTATTCTGCGCATCCTCACCGGAAGCATACTTTGTGACAACTTCCGGTTTTGCAAAAGTCAGAGTGATCTCCGGATCATATTTCTTCAGCTTTTCTGACTCTGCACTGCTTTCCTGTTCTGTTCCTGACTCTGTCTCTTCTTCTGCAACAACCGTGACGGACGGTGCCATCATTGCCGCACACACGCCAAATACAGCCAGTTTACGTAACTTCATCTCTGTTCCCCCTTCTTTACGCTTGCCGGTGCACTCTGCTCCGGCTCTTTCTGACATCAGGATACCGAATTCCCAATGCAAACGAAAGAGGAACATTTTTACAATTTTGTCTTATTTTGCGTTATCCACGCCTTCCTGGCGGTACTGTTTGGGCGTCATACCGGTCTCGCGGCTGAACACCTTGGTGAAATACCCCTGTGTCTCAAACCCCACCTCTCTGGCAATCTCAAAAATCTTTTTGTCGCTGTCCAGCAGCATTGTTTTTGCGGCGTTTAACCGGGTCTCGAGAATAAACTGCGACAGCGGAATCCGGATTTCTGCATGAAAACTTCTGGACAGATAGGACGGATTTATATGAAACTTTCCGGAAAGCGCACCGAGTGAGAGATCTGCCCCCGGATTGCCCAGGATATATTCCCGTATCTTATACATCAGAACATTCCCGGTACCGGGATCCTCCTGTTCCTCGTATTTTCCAAAGATGCCAAATCCTGTATCCGTTTTGATCTGACGAATCATCTTCTCCGCCAGAAGAATCCAGTCATCCCACGCGCACTGATGGGAAATAATAATCGTCATTTTCTGATTCAGTTCCGTGAAAAAATAGCTCTGCATCTCCTCCAGCGCATTATAAACCCCTGCAAACATCGTTTCACTGACAGCTGATTTCTGGATCAGAAAGACCGACGTGTTCTCGTCCGCCTGAAATCCCGAAAGATATCCATAACCATACGCCATTTTCGAAATGATTGACGTAAGCTTCTCATGGAATTGCCCCGCTCCTTCTCCCTGTGCGGCTTTTTCATAATATATTGTGAGTATTCTTATTTTTCGATTTCTGTCAAACGGTAGCCCGCTTTCCTGCAGCGTGGAGAAATTCCACCTTTTCGCCAGATACTGTGATTTCAGCAGATCAGAAACTTTCCTGACATTTTCATCCGTTTCCCGGATTGCTGCGGTTTCCTGTTCAAACCGAAGATCCCATTCCGCATTCAGTTTTGATACGACCTCCTGAAGCTTACACAGCAGTTCTTCATCAGCAATCGGTTTCAGCAGGTAATCAAACCCCTGCAGCCGGACCGCTTCTCTGGCATAATCAAAGCGCTGATATCCGGTCAGAAAAAGAATAATCGAATGGCTCCAGATTCTGCGCATTTTCCGCACCATTTCCAAACCATCCGACTGCGGCATGCTGATATCCGTCAGTACCACGTCAAAAGGCGATTTCTCATAGGCTGCCAGCGCCTCTCTCGCCGATGATGCGGTGCACACCTCACTGAAGGGAAGACCCGCGCCGGAAATCGTTGATTTCAGACCATCCAGAATGATCTTTTCATCATCGACAATCAGAATACTATACATCCAATCGCTCCTTCTGCGCCCTTTCGCACTGCATCACTGACATCGGTATCCGGATGGACACACAGGTTGTCCCATCCTGCGTGATATCAAAAACAAGGCCATGATCAACTCCCATGGATTCCAGTCTTTTCTCAATATTCCACAACCCGAAACAGCTCTCCGGAATCTCTGGTTCACAGATGATCCGGCGCAGTCTGTCACAGGTTTCTTCTGTCATTCTGTGACTGTTATCCGACACGGTGCAGACAAAAAAGTCCTTTTCTTCATACAGCTCTACCCTCACAGTACACATGTCGTCCACACATTCCACACCGTGCCGGATCGCATTCTCCACCAGCGGCTGAATCATCAAAGGCTGAATGGAAAGATCTGTGATATCCAGCCTACTCTCAATCGAATAATTCATTTTCTCCTCAAAGCGAAGCTGGTTCAGCTGCAGATAGGACTTTACAAAATCCAGTTCCTGAGAAAGCGGGATTCTGGAATCCGGGTCTCTCAGAATATACTTGAAATAATCGCCCAGATGCATGCAGAGATCCGCAACTTCATCTGTGTCTCCGTCTTTGGCCAGACGATATCCCATGTAAAAGCTGTTGTACAGAAAATGCGGATTAATCTGCGCCTGAAGCTGACGCCTCCTTGCCTGCTCATATTGAAGCTGCTTTTTATAAACCTCTTCAATCAGCGTCTCCATACGCGCGGCCATGTGATTATATTGCCGGAATACATAATTGAATTCCGACGGTCCGTCCTCCTCCAGGCGGTAAGACCACTCCTGTTTTTCCACCGATCGCATGCCGCTGACCAGCTTTTTCATCGGCTTTGCAATCAATTTGCGAAGGACTGTCACCATGATCACCGGAATGGCGATGATTAATATCGTCACAAAGATCCAGACCTGCCTGAGTGCATGAAGATCGGAATACACCCGTCCTTCATTCGCATATAAAATCAGTTGAAAGGCACTGTCCGGCAGCTCCAGATACTCATAGAGATATTTCTCTCCGCAAGATGTCTGTATAAACTCTGGTTTTTCTCCCGCCTGCGCGGCAATCGCTTCATAGACAGAACTCTCTTCGGCATTCTGATCATCATCCGCCATGAGTTCTCCCGTTGACGAATTGATCAGCATACAGTAAAACTCCCCTGTACTGATGATATTCAGCAGGCTGCCGATATAGCTGACAGAAATCTCTAGTCCAACGACAGAATCATACGCAGCTTTATACAGATACACGATCCTGCCATCATCCAGGAATGTAATTTCTTTTCCCTCCCGGATACACTGCTCTACCTGTGTCTGGTAATCCGCAGGCAGTGATATAACGCCATGCGAAGCCGTCAGATAATCATTTGATCCGGGCAGTACCAGAAAAACATCATCGATATACAGGCTGGTGGACTGATAGCTCTGCAGTTTCTCATAGGAAGCGCGATAGGCCGTATAGCTTTGATAATCAAAGGCCCTGTCTATGGATCTCACATAACTTAAAACATCGGAATCGATGCACATCCCCTGCAGCAGCCCCTGAACACGCTGCAGATCCGTATTAATCAGGGCCGCATAATATTGTACCTGCTCCTCTTGACTTGCAAGGATTCTTTCATTCATCCGGGTCTGAGACTCATACAATGCAGTGATGACCACCGTACTGGCCAGAAGCCACAGGGCCAGGAAAATGATCGTCAGCTCTGCCGTGAGCGACCGGAACTTCTGCCGCACCGGCCTTTTTCTTCCGGAATGTTCGCGCTCTTTCAATTCTCTTCCATCCCGCCGGCAAATCCCTGATAATCCTCCAGGAACCATTCCGCCGTCTTTTTCATATGCATACCGACTTCATTCTTCTTAAATGAAATCTCTATGTGAAGCCCGCCGAGATAATCATCGGTGACACAGACCCGGATATACAGTTTGTGCGGCTCCACCCATGCTGCTGACGCCAGCGTGCGGTATTTTCTGTTTCCTTTCGTGCCGATCTGGCGGTCAAAATACAGTTCCGGAAGTTCACCCGGGACAAATTTTTTCATACCGAAAAGAATTTCCTTCCTCCCTCTGGCATTTTCATAGATGAACTTTGCTTCATTCCCGGAAAAAGCAAGGCAGAATCTCCGGATTTCCATCGGATTCTCTTCCATGACGTACCATTTTCCGTTCACTTTTTCCTGCCATTTAGAGGATGCGCTGCCCGCAGGTTCCGGAAATTCCATGTCTTTGTAAGCGGTAAAGAAATCCGAAGCGCCTGCTGCATCGCCCTCTACCGCTTTATTCTGACTGCTGTCAGATCTTCCGCATTTTCCCTGAAGACAGTCCGAATTCTGCTCGTTTGTATTTTCCGTTATGAAATCATAGACGGCCTGCTTCAGCAGCAGATCCTTGTTTGTCTCGTCGCACTGGTCATCCGCCGTGCAGGCAAACAGCAGATCAAGATCCGGGAAGCACCAGACATTCTGGCCGCCCATCCCCAGAAAGCCAAAACCATTCTTCTTCAGTCTCCAGATCTGATAACCATATCCATCTCCGCCCTCCATGCTGTTGTCAATTTTTTTGGAAACAGCCTCATCAATATAATCTCTCGGGAGGATCTGCTTTCCTTTCCACATTCCATGGTGCATGCAGACATATCCGGATTTTGCAAGGTCGTGCAGACTCATCACCAGGCCGGACCCTCCCCAGGATGTGCCTTCCGGCGTCTTGATACAATAAATATTTTTCGAGGCCTCAATCGGATCAAACAGTCTGCGGCGCAGATACTGATAGTATGGCATTCCGGTGATTTTCTCCACAATCTCGCACAGCACGACTGCTCCGGCGGTATCATAATGGAAAATGGTCCCCGCCGGATGAGAGGGATGCTTTTGGAAGAAAGTTCCGCTCCAGTCACGGTCATTCACAGTATACGACTGATCGGAATGCGGCGTGGCCATCATGAGAAGATCTCTCACCGTCGCATCCGAAATATAATGGTGCAGATGTTCCGGCAGTTTCTCCGGGAAAAAGGTGCATACCCTGTCCTCGTAATGCAGTTTTCCTTCATCAATCAGGCAGCCGACCGCCAGGCTGGTAAAGCTCTTGCTGATTGAGTACATTCTGTGTAGGTCATCATTGTGGTAGGGCTTCCAGTTCATCTCCGTGATCACTTTCCCTTTTTTCACGATGACAAGCCCATGGAGCGTAATTCTCAACGACAAAATTCTTGTCAGCAGCCTCGAAAGACTATCCCTGCTGATCCCGACTTCCTCCGGAAGTGCTCTCTCAAACCAATATCCCATATTTCCCTCCTTGTCCGATGCACAGGGCCGCCGTCATTCTCTATATAATCAATATATCGCTGCCGTCTGGCTTTTCATGCATTCTGAAACATACCATACACAAGCTTCACCAGCCACTTCTGGAAGCATCATACCACTTTTCCGTCGGGATCCCCAGAGGCTTCCGATTCACAGACAAAGTAAAGTCAACAATTTACCAGTAAGTAAAAATAGTGGCATTTTCTGCAGCGCCGGGACAGTCGGATCATTTTGGAAAAACAATCGTCAGCACCGGATGCGCACCTTTTCAGACAGAGCCGCTACTTTCTGTTCTTTGATATTGCATCCTGGCTGACAGAAATAAAATTAATCGTAACTGTTCAGAACCCCTAGGTTAAACATAGTTATACATAAATATGCATAAAAC
>OMZJ01000010.1 GCA_900315495.1 uncultured Lachnospiraceae bacterium | reverse complement strand
GCTGTTCCCGCGTATGCGGGGGTGATTCTCACGCAACCGTCAGAAAGGGATTACAACAGGGGTTATTCCCGCGTAAGCGGGGGACTGGGTCTTGTATTCATATTTCCGAATGTTGCCTTACTTTTCCTATACAGGGACAATTTCTATGCAAAAAAAGGTATTTGTTATATAATGCGATTGTTCCTGCGAAAGCGGGGGTGATCCAAGATACTATAAATATCTGTAATAAATATGAGAAGTTGTTCCCGCGCAAGCGGGGGTGATCCCAAGAAGATTGCGGAGAATGTCCTGGAAGTATGGCGGTTCCCGCGTAAGCGGGGTGATTCCGATGATTTTACATCAGAATGATTGTCGGGATTGTTTCTTTATACATAAAGACGAAAATTCCGAATTTGAAAGGGGCAAATGATATGACAGCACAAACCGTGGCAGGACTTGCCATTCCTTTTATCGGGACCTCCCTGGGAGCCGCCTGCGTATTTCTGATGAAGAAGGAACTGTCGGATCGGATCCAGCGCTTCCTGACCGGATTTGCGGCCGGGGTGATGGTGGCGGCTTCGATCTGGAGCCTTCTGATTCCGGCATTGGAGGATGCCGCGGCCATGGGCCGGTTTTCGTTTATCCCGGCTGCGGTCGGCTTCTGGTGCGGCATCCTTTTCCTGCTGCTGTTGGACCGGATTACGCCGCACCTGCACCGCTATGCGGCGGAGCCGGAGGGCCCGCACAGCAGGCTGAAAAATAACACGCTGATGATGCTGGCCGTGACCATCCACAACATTCCCGAAGGGATGGCCGTCGGCGTGGTGTATGCGGGAGTTCTCTATGGTGTGTCGGGAATATCGGCGTCCGCCGCACTGGCGCTGTCTCTGGGCATTGCCATTCAGAACTTCCCGGAGGGAGCGATCATCTCCATGCCGCTGTATGCGGAAAATGGGAGCCGGAAAAAATCCTTTGCGGCCGGCGTTCTCTCCGGCGCGGTAGAGCCGGTCGGCGCATTGCTGACGATTCTGTTCTCACATCTTCTCATTCCGCTCATGCCGTACCTTCTGAGCTTTGCGGCCGGTGCGATGCTTTATGTCGTCGTGGAGGAACTGATTCCGGAAATGTCGCACGGAGAGCATTCCAATATCGGTGTTCTGTCATTTGCCTTCGGCTTTACTGTCATGATGGCGCTGGATGTAGCGCTGGGATGAAACAGTCAAGGCAGGAAGGCCTTCGGGCAGGGTGATCGGGGAAAACGCCGCAGGGAACCAGCAGAACTGATGGAGGGCACAGTTTCAGGCAGGGTGATCGGGGAAGGGGACTGCAGCCTGCCGCCGGAATTTTCTGTTACCGAGGCCGGCTGGCTGATACTGCGGCATGGTCCCATAATCGCCCGGTGCGAGGCAGGCTGCCGTGTCATCATGCAAACTTTATAGAAAATTAACAGATCGGGGTTCCCTGCGGCTGCGGGGAACCCCGCTGTTTGTGATAAAATACCCCTCGTATCGGACAAGGTATCAGAAAAATCAGGAGGGGGGCTGCTATGCTGCAGTGCAGAGATCTCTGCAAAGAATATGTGACGGGCGATCTGGTGCAGACCGCGCTGGATGACGTCAGTTTTAACCTCCGGGACAGCGAATTCGTGGCGATCCTGGGCCCCAGCGGCTCCGGCAAGACCACGCTTCTGAATGTAATCGGAGGGCTCGACCGCTATGACAGCGGCGACATCATCATCAACGGAACGTCCACAAAAAACTATAAGGACCGGGACTGGGACAACTACCGGAACCATACCATCGGCTTCATCTTCCAGAGCTACAACCTGATCCCGCATCAGTCGGTTCTGGCCAATGTTGAGCTGGCCATGACCATTTCCGGCGTGTCCCGCTCCGCCCGCAGACAGCGCGCGCTGGATGCCCTGGACAAGGTAGGCCTGAAGGATCAGGCGCACAAGCGCCCCAACCAGATGTCCGGCGGGCAGATGCAGCGCGTCGCCATCGCCCGGGCGCTGGTGAACGATCCGGACATTGTGCTGGCGGATGAGCCGACCGGCGCGCTGGATTCCGAGACCAGTGTGCAGGTCATGAACCTGCTGCGCGAGGTGGCGAAGGACCGGCTGGTCGTGATGGTCACGCACAACAATGACCTGGCGGAGGAGTACGCCACCCGGATCATCCGCCTGTACGACGGCAGAATCATCGGCGACACCAATCCGTTCGAGATTGCCGAGCCCGTGCCGAAGGACGGGGAGCAGATGGAGGAGCTGCTGCGCCGGCTGGTCCGGATGATCACGAAGAACGACCAGATGGCGGATGAGTACGCCCGGAAGATTGCGCAGGAATACGACGGGAATCTCCTGACGGACGGGCAGGGAGCGGCCGGCGGAGGGAACGCATCCGGGGCAGCCGGCGTGTCTGGTGCGTCCGACGCATCCGGGGCGCAGAGCACAGGCGGCATGCGGAACGCGGATATGCCGCAGACCAGGCGGCGCCGGAAGAGCGCAGCCGCCGGAAAGCGGGCGCACATGGGATTCGGAACTGCCCTTGGCCTTTCCTTCAACAACCTGCGCACCAAGAAGAGCCGGACCATTCTGACCGCCTTTGCAGGTTCCATCGGAATCATCGGGATTGCGCTGATTCAGGCGCTCTCCGGCGGCGTGGACAAATATATCACGGACATCCAGCGGGAGACGATGGCGTCCTACCCGATCACGATTGACGAGGAGACGCTGGACCTGACCAGTCTCCTGACCGAAAACCAGAGCCGCGCGACGACGAAGGCGGACCACGCGCTGGACGGGGTGTACAGCAACTCTGCCCAGATCGAGATGCAGTCCAACCTGGCTTCCAGCTACAAGGAAAACAACCTGACGAAGTTCAAGGAGTATCTGGACGATCCGGACAGCGAGATCGCGCAGTACATCGGGGAGGACGGCGTGGTCTATTCCTATGACGTCCGCTTCGGGGCATATACCATCGACCCGGACGACGTGCTGGTCAATACGGACGGGGTGACGATCGGAGATGACAGTTCCTCCGTTTCGGCTTCCTCCGGGATGATGGCGAGCATGGCGGACATGTCGGAGATGTTCGGCGGATCTTCTTCGATTTTCTCCGAACTGACCCCGGGCAGCGGGGGCAGCGGCCTCAGCGCGTCGGTGACGGACAATTATGACCTGGTGTACGGCAGATGGCCGGAGAGCTATGACGAGGTCGTCGTGGTTCTGGACCAGAACAATGAAATCTCGCTGACGATCCTGTACGAGCTGGGCATGCTTCCGTCCTCGGAATACTCCGATCTGATGGATAAGCTGAATGCGGGGGACAGCCTGGATCTCGATCAGCAGCGGTGGAGCTACCGCGATCTGGCGGCGAAGACCATTTACCTGATTCCGGCCTGCGACCAGTACCAGCGCGATGAGAACGGCGGATGGACGTCGATCAGCGAGGATGCCGATGCGCTCCGGCAGATCGTGGACAGCGGGAAGGCGCTGCCGCTGACGATCTCCGGCATGATCCGGCCCAACGGGGATACCGCCAACACCGGCATGAGTGAGATGAACGGTATCTCGGGGACCATCGGCTACACGAGGGACCTGACGGATTACCTGATCGATTATGCCAACGACAGCGAAATCGTGAAGGAGCAGAAAGACAGCGAGGACGTCAACGTGCTCAACGGCCTGACGTTTGAACCGAAGGACGACAAGGGCAAGGCAGCGGACGCCGTGACCTATATGAACGGCCTGAACATTTCGGAGAAGGCAAATCTGTACCGGAGCATCCTGACACAGCAGGCGCAGGACGATCCGGCGCAGCAGGCACAGATCCAGGCGATGGGAGAGGCGGATCTGGCGGCACAGCTGGACGCGCAGATCAGCGCGGGCATGGACACCGATACTCTGGTCAGCATTTACGACACCTACGTGGATACCGGCACCTATGACGACAACATGACGGCCTTCGGCGTGGTGTCGGCGGATGCCCCGTCCTCCATCAGCATCTACACGGACTCCTTCTCGGACAAGGAGGCCGTCACGCAGTGCATCGAGGATTACAATGATAGGGCGAAGGATGAGGATAAAATCACCTACACGGATTACGTGGCGCTGATGACCACCTCGGTGATGAATATCGTCAACGTGATCTCGTATGTGCTGATCGCGTTCGTCTCCGTATCGCTGATCGTCTCCTCGATCATGATCGGTATTATCACCTACATCTCTGTGCTGGAGCGCACCAAGGAGATCGGAATTCTCCGCGCGCTGGGCGCGTCCCGGCGGAACATCTCACAGGTGTTCAATGCCGAGACCTTTATCATCGGCCTGCTCTCCGGCGTGATGGGAATCGCCATTTCGCTGGTGCTGCAGATCCCGATCAACGCCGTGATGCACCACATCCTCGAAACGAACCAGATCAATGCGGCGCTTCCGGTTACCGCCGCGGTATTCCTGGTGGTGCTGAGCGTGCTGCTGACCCTCATCGGCGGCCTGATTCCGGCAAAGAAAGCGGCAAAAATGGATCCGGTCACGGCACTGAGATCAGAATAATCGGGAGCCGTCTCTCCGCATCAGCCAGATGCGGGGAGAATCCATCGACAGCCGCGGGGACGGCCGGTTCGAAATCATATCAGTTCATATGTGGGGAGAATCCTGGAGAGATTTCCGTCACCGGATATTCTCCGGAACACAAGAAGGAGCCCTGCTTCAGGCAATGCCTGAAGCAGGGCTCCTGACCATTTCAGATCGGATGTGCGGATTACGGGTTTTTCAATACCCCGACGCCGATCAGGCCGGGACCCGTGTTGACCGCCAGCGAAGCAGTGATCTGCTGTTCCATGAGAAATTCACACTGCGGCAGCTGCTCCTTGAGCATGGCCTCGAATTCCAGCGCCTGCAGATGGTTTCCGCCCTCTTCCACGCAGACGATGGCTTTCTGACCGTCAACAAACCGGACGACGGATTCCAGAAGCTTCTTTTTGCTCTGGCGTTCGCCGCGGATCATTCCGACGGTATAATAGGCGCCTTCCTCGTCGCAGGAGATCACCGGCTTGATCTTCAGAATGGAGCCGACCATGCCGGACAGCCGCCCGATGCGGCCGCCGCGCTGCAGGTATTTCAGCGTGTCCATGTAGAAAAAGATGTTGCCGTCGGCAAGTTTCCCGGGGAGTGCTTCCGCGATCTGTCCGGCGGACCACCCTTCCTCCAGCTTCCTGGCAGCCCAGATGGCATACAGGCCGGAGCTGACGGAGATATTGCGCGTATCGAAGGCATACACATGGATGTCGTCGCGCTGGGTGCTGATCAGCCGCACCGCATTATAGGTGCCCGAAAAACAGTGAGAGATGCAGACAACAATGGCGTTTTCAAATCCTGCCGCGACGGCTTCGTCCAGCGCGTCGTTGATTTCTGCCATGGAAGGCGTGGAAGTGGACGGGAATTCGTCCGGAAAACGGTCATAGATCATCTTCGGATCGATGTCCACGCTGTCCAGATAATCCTTTTCCGGATAGTATACGTGAAACGGCAGCAGCCGGATCCCGTACTGATCCCGGTACTCTTTGTTGACGTCGCAGCCGGAATCGGCCATGACGATGGTTTTCTGCGGATTCATAGAACCTCCTTCAGCAGTCAGATTTCCTGTGCGGCCGGGTCCGGAACCTTCCGGGTCCGCCGGCGGGATGCTCCCGGGGAAATTCGGTCAGTAACCGTGGAAAAAGACGCAATCCCCCGGCAGGGCGTCTCACCTGCCGGGGGATTCTTCCGAACTCCGAAGGGAGGTAGTACTCAAAACTACCTGAAGTATACAACAGACCTACCAGACAATCAATAAAAAGTTACAGGTTCCGGGGGAAAGCAAGTTATTAAATTCCTGTAAAAATACATAACATCTGTATAAATAATATCAACTGCATGGATGAGGAACCTGCGTGCCCCATCCGGGAAAGGCCGGGCGCGTCAGGGTAGTCTGCTTCCTGACGGAATCCGGCCTGAAAATCTCGGGAAAGGCTGCAGCGCCCGATCCGCCTGCTTCGAAGGACGGGCCCTTCATTGCTGTTCGAAAGAGGCTCAGGGATCCAGGAGGATGCCCACACCGATCAGTCCCGGTCCGGTGTTGACGGCCAGAGAAGCCGTGATCTGCTTCCGGGTCAGAAATTCCGCATCCGGCAGATTCGCCTTGAGCAGACCCTCAAATTCCAGGGCCTCCAGATGTGCGTTCCCCTCGCCGACGATCACCCATGCCTTCCGCCCCCGGGCAAAATTTACAACGATTTCCATCAGCTTTTTTTTGCCGAGCCGCTCGCCGCGGATCAGGCCGGCGGTATAGTATACGCCCTCGGGGTCGCAGGAGATGATCGGCTTCAGCCGCAGGAGCGATCCGACGGATCCGGAGAGCTTTCCGATGCGGCCGCCGCGCTGCAGATATTTCAGCGTATCCATGTAGAAGAAGATGTTTCCGTCTTTGCGCTTCTCCGGCAGGTCCCCGACAACCTCGTCAAAGGAGCATCCCTCCGCCAGCCTTTTTGCGGCCCAGATGGCGTAGAGGCCGGCGCACAGAGAGATATTGAGGGAATCGAACGCGAAGATCTCGATATCGTCCCGCTCCGATGATGCCAGCCGGACGGCGTTGAAGGTTCCGGAGAAGTTGTGGGAGATGCAGACAAAAATCGCGCGCTCGTATCCGTCCTCCAGCACCTTGTCGATCACATCATTGACTTCTGAGATGGATGGCGTGGAGGTCGAAGGAAATTCGTCCGGAAATCTCTTGTAGATCATCCGCGGGTCGATATCGACACTGTCCAGATAGTCCCGCTCCGGATAAATGATATGAAAAGGAAGCAGCCGGATATCGTATTTGTCCCGGAACATCTGCGGGACATCGCATCCGGAGTCGGCAATCACCGCTGTTTTGGATGGATTCATAGAAATAGCCTCCCTTCTTGCCTGTCAGATACTGTCATTATACACAGTGGCCCCGGTCAGAATCAACAAACTGTTTCGATAACGAACAAACGGCCGCATCCTGCAATGATTTTTCGACAATTCGCACATGACCGGATGCCAGGAAGTTCTTTCAGGAAGGCGCATCCGGCCTGGCAGCGGAAATGGATCAAAAAAGTCGGAGCCGCATCTGCGGCCCCGGCCTGAATTCTGATGATGCTGATTAGGAAAGAATTCACTTCACGGGATCTGTTTCCTGAAACCTGTCCCATAAAGTCTGTCCCCTGCAATCCGGAGGAGATCTGTCTCGTCCGGATTAATAATTCTCCGCGTGAACCTCGAAGTAGCTCTGCGGATGTGCGCAGACCGGGCAGACATCCGGCGCGCTGGTGCCGATCACCAGGTGACCGCAGTTTCTGCACTCCCAGATCTTAACCTCGCTCTTGGCAAATACCTGTGCGGTTTCGACATTCTTCAGCAGGGCACGGTAGCGCTCCTCATGGTGCTTTTCGATTTCAGCAACCTGGCGGAACTTCTCTGCGAGCTCCGGGAATCCCTCATCGTCCGCCGTCTTTGCGAATCCGGCGTACATGTCGGTCCACTCGTAGTTCTCGCCTGCCGCGGCAGTCTTCAGATTCTCTGCAGTGGTGCCGATGCCGTAGAGCTCCTTGAACCACATCTTCGCGTGCTCTCTCTCGTTGCCGGCGGTCTTCAGGAACAGCGCAGCGATCTGCTCAAAGCCTTCCTTCTTTGCCTTGGAAGCGAAGTAGGTATACTTGTTTGTCGCTTCCGACTCGCCCGCGAAGGCAGCTTCGAGATTCTTTTCCGTCTGGGATCCCGCGTAGCGATTTGCCGGGGCATCCGTGATCGGGACGAGTTCATCGCCCGTCGCACCGCAGACCGGACATACCGGGGTGGTTCCATCCGCCGCTTCAAAGATTGCGCCGCAGCGCTTGCACTTGTACTTTGCCATGTTGTTATCTCCTTTTCTGGATTGTTTGATTGGTGTTCGGGTATTTGTTACTGTAAGGAAAGAATACTATTTAGGAATAATTCCTGATATGGTGACAGAAGACAGAAATCAGTGGGCGTTACTGTGAATTAGTTATAATTACTTCATGCAGCCGTGTTATAATCACAGTATTGATTTCTTGCGAGCGCCAGCAGTCGGGCAGCACATCCGGGGCAGTACCTCTGACGAGGTAAGCCACTGCTGCCGCAGGCCATTTGCTGGCTGCGGCGGCTGCTGCAGAGAAGCTCCCTCAGCGCAGCGGGTGAGCAGCGCCGGCAGATGGTGTGTCTCCCCCGCGAGAGTGTGTGGAAGGACAGGAGAGCATGTTTTTTACGGTAAAAAAGTTTCTGGAGCTATTTCCGGATTTCCGGCTGCTGGCCGGAGCGGACGGGCTGAACCATCGCATCCGGAATGCATTTTCTGCGGATGATCCGTCCTTTACCGAGTGGGGACAGCGCGGGGATCTGGTGATCTCCTCCGGATATGCCTTCCGCGACAATCCGGCCGGGCTGGCAGACGCTCTGCGGGAACTTGCCCGGAGAAAGGTCGCCGCCGCAGCAATCAAGCTCGGTGTGTTTGTCTCCGTGCTGCCGGACGAAATCCTGAAGACTGCGGATGAAGTCGGAATTCCCCTGATCCTGGTGCCGCCAAAGATCCGCTGGGCAGATATCCTCACACCGGTTATCCGGGAAATTTCCCGCTATGAGAACATCCGGCAGACGATGGAAGAACTGCTGAAGAAGCTTCTTCTCGGCGAGCGCCTGTATCCGGAGGAACTGCAGAGTATACGTCAGATGCTGCCGGCCGCTGCAAAAAACGGATGCTTTTGTATTGTGGTATCACCGGACTGCGAGACAGAGCGAAAACTGCTGACGGAGCAGATGGAATCCTTCTTCTCCGGAGAACGGTGGGAAGGATGCCACACGGAGATTCAGAACCGCCTGGTGTTTCTGGCGGCGGAAAAGGCGGAGCCCTGCGCGCGCGAGGAAGTCCGGACCGGACTGGAAAAAATCGCACGGGCCGTATCGGACGGGGAAAGAACATTTGCCGCCGACAGCAGCATGGCGGACCGCGGCACAGGGAACGGCAGCACAGCAGACCGCGGAATGACGGTGGTGCGGAACGGAGCCGCAAATCCCCGGGCGGACTGTGTTCCCCTGATTTTCGGTGTGGGGCGGCGAAAAGAGCAGCTCACCGACGCTCCGGTCAGTTACCTCGAGGCCATCCGGGCAGCCCTGCTGTACCGAAGCCTCTTCCGCCCGGAAACTGTGATCTTCCGGGACGAGCTGGGCAGCGCGCTGCTTCTTGGTTCTGCGGTTGACCGTCAGCTGGCGGCAGAGCAGGAGAGCCAGTACCTGTATCCCCTGACCGATTATGACCGCAGGCACGGGACAGAGCTCTATGCAACACTTCTGGCGGTGATCCGCAATGACTGGGATCTGAAGGCGGCCGCCGCGGAGACCTATGTCCACTACAACACCATGCGGAACCGTTTCACGAAAATTCTGGCGCTGTACGGCAGGGAACGACTCACCCGGGAGGACAAATTCAACATCGAGACGGCCGTGAAACTGAAGCTCCTGGAAGGACCGAACGGAACAGCGTAAAAAAAGTGATATTCTCCGAAAAATTCGTCCCCTTTTGCGCGGAACCTGAAAAAAAGGCCGATCTGGGAGAATTTACCTTCTCACACAAAGGCCGCAGACGGTCTTACAATAGCCTCAGAAGAAACGAAAAGGATCCTGCAGGAACAAGAAACACAAAACGGAACGGTATTTGGTAAATCACCATCAGGAACGGAGAGCGAATGACGGGAATGCCAATCATGTGAAGGAGGATATCGTTATGAAGAAACAGTTCACAGCAGCGGTACTGGCGGCGATGATGGCGGCAGCGATGGCAGGAGGGACCGTGCCCGCATCGGAAACGGACACAGAGGCATCCGGTGAGCCGGTGACGCTCCGCTTTATGTGGTGGGGCGGCGATGACAGAGCCACCGCAACCCTGAATGTCATTGACGCATACGAGAAGGAGCACCCGAACGTCACGATCGAGGCAGAGTACGGCTCCAGCGACGGCTATCAGGAAAAGCTCACGACGCAGCTGGCGTCCGGAACGGTTGCGGACATCTTCCAGATGGGCCCCGGCTGGATGAGCGGCTATGTCTCTTCCAATGCTGATTATTTTGTGGACTTCAATGACTACCAGGATGACATCGATCTTTCCACGTTCGATGCCGATTTCCTGAAGAACAACGGACAGTTTGACGGCCATCAGTACGGGCTGCCGACGGGTATCTCCGGACATGCGATGATCTACAACAAGGATCTGGCGGATAAGATCGGCCTGGATTTCAGCCAGGATTACACCTGGGATGATCTGATCGAGATGGGAAAGAAAGTGCAGGAATACGACAGCTCCATGTATCTGCTCACCCTCAGCTCTTCCGAGCTGAACACATTCATTATCCGGCCGTATCTGCAGCAGCTGACAGGGAAGACGCTGCTGGACAATGAGACAAAGCAGATCAATCCCACGGAAGAGGAGATGGCGCAGGTCCTGAATTACATCAAGAGCCTGTATGATAACAACGTGGTCACGCCGATCACCAATGTCATCACCTACGGGACGGATCTCACCACCGATCCCAACTGGATCAACCAGAAATATGTCGGTGCATTCTGCTATTCCTCCACGGCAGAAACCTTTGCCGCTGCCTGCCCGGATGCGGAATTCGGCGCGGGAAAGCTTCCGGTGATGGAAGATGCGAAGGATGACGGATGGTATGCGAACTGCCCGCAGTTCATGTGCGTGAGCAAGAACTCTCCGAACGCGGAGGAGGCTGTGAAGTTCCTGGATTACTTCTACAATGATCCTGAGGCGGCCGGTCTGCTCGGCACGGTTCGTTCCGTACCGCCGACATCTGTCGGTCAGGATACGCTCAGCGACAACGGAACACTGGAAGGCATTGCCAAGGATACCGTGGATGTCCTTCAGAATTACAAGGGCACCAATGACCTTGGCCTGACGACCGAGGAGCAGGTGAGCACGATTCTGGAAGACGCGGGCACACAGATTGCATACAATCAGGAGACGCCGGAGAAGGTGGCTGCCAACACCATGCAGCTTCTTCAGAACTTCCTTGACTCCCAGCAGTAAAGCAGCAGTCATGCCGCTGTAAAAGAGCAAAAACTCGTTCGGAAAGTTCAAATTTTTGGCAGATCGCCGGCCGCAGTCCGGCCGGTGATCCATGCAGACGAAAGATGCCCTGCCGGATCGCTTCAGGCAGGGCATTTTCAAAAGGCAGAGGGCCGGAGAGCACCCACGCGGAAAAGAAATCAGGGGTAAAACATCAAGCGGCCAGAAGCCATACGGCGGCAAGTCAAATGGCGAAAGGCCGTGCGCGGTCAGATGCCAGACGGCGAAATGCCGGAAAACGAAAGGAGCTGCGGCTGTGACACGTCATAAGAGAATAAGCCGGAAAAAATGGATCGGTCTGGTGTTCATCCTTCCGTGGCTGGTCGGTCTGCTGGTACTGCAGATTTATCCGTTCATCACCTCTCTGATCTATTCCTTCACGGACTACAACATCATGTCCACACCGAAATTCGTGGGACTGAAAAACTACCGGATGCTGCTGCACAAGGATCCCGATTTCTGGAATTCCCTCAAGGTTACGCTGATCTATACGGTGTGGACCGTGCCGGGCAAGCTGATTGTCGCGCTGATCGTGGCCCTGATCATGAACAAGGACATGAAGGGCGTCAACCTGATCCGGACCATCTACTACATCCCGTCACTGATCGGCGGCAGCGTTGCCATTGCCATCCTGTGGAAACTGATGTTTCAGGATCAGGGAATCATCAACTCCATCCTCAGTGCGGTTCATCTTCCGACCGTCCACTGGCTCAGCAGCCCGAAAAATGCGCTGATGACGATTATCCTGCTGCAGCTGTGGACCTTCGGCTCCTCGTTTGTCATGTTCCTCGCGGCACTCAAAAACGTGCCGGCGGATCTGTATGAGGCGGCGGAGCTGGACGGCGCAGGGCGGATTGCACAGTTTTTCCATATCACACTGCCGCAGATCTCCTCGATCATCTTCTTCAACCTGATCATGCAGACGATCACGAACCTGCAGAGCTTCACCAGTTCTCTCGTCATCACGAACGGCGGACCGCTCAAATCCACTTATGTGCTCGGCCTGAAACTCTATCAGGAGGCATTTCAGAACTACCGCATGGGATACGCCTGCGCGGTTTCCTGGGTGATTTTCATCCTGATCTTTATCGTGACGGCGGTTCTGTTCCGGTTCTCATCGGTGTTTGTCTACTATGAGGACAACGCGAAGTGAGGAGGGTGATGAAAATGAAGAGAACGCATAAGCTTCACAAGCGCGGTCAAATTTCTCCTGTGGCCTATGTGATTGTACTGATCATCGGCGTGGTGATGCTGTTTCCCATCCTGTGGATGTTCCTGGCATCGTTCAAGACGAATGCAGAGATCTTCGGAAGCACCAGGCTTCTCCCGTCGCATTTCAGCTTCCAGGCATACCGGGACGGCTGGAACGTGAACGGACGGATTACCTATGCGACGTTCTTCAAGAACAGCCTGATGATGTCGATCATCACGACACTTCTGACGGTAGTGTCCAGCAGCCTGGTCGCTTATGGATTTGCGCGGTTTCAGTTCCCGTTGAAAAAGCTGCTGTTTGCGGCGCTGATCGGAAGCCTGATGCTTCCCTCCGCCGTGATCATGATCCCCCGCTATACGCTGTTCAACAGGATGGGGCTGATCAATTCCTACTGGCCCTTCTACCTGCAGGGACTGCTGGCGGTGAATGCGTTCTTCGTCTACATGCTGATTCAGTTTATCCGGAGCCTACCCCGGGAGCTGGATGAATCCGCCTATATCGACGGGTGCAATGAATTCGGTGTGTTCTGCCGGATCCTGCTGCCGCTTCTGAAGCCGGCGCTCTTTTCGGCCGGGCTGTTTCAGTTCATGTGGACGTACAATGATTATACCAACGTGCTGATCTACATTAACTCCGTGAAGAAGTACACGCTCTCCCTGGCATTGAAGCTGTCGCTGGATGCGGAGTCCGTGGTTCAGTGGAACAAGGTCATGGCAATGTCCTGCCTGTCGGTTCTTCCGCTGATCATCCTGTTCTTCTCCGCACAGAAGTATTTTGTGGAGGGCATCACGGCGGGTGCCGTCAAAGGGTAATACAAGCCCCCGGGAGATCGGAGCGGTTTTCATGCCGCGGCCGGTATCCCGAGGGCTTTGCACAGGCG
>OMZJ01000132.1 GCA_900315495.1 uncultured Lachnospiraceae bacterium | reverse complement strand
AACCTCCGTCCGCTGACGGTCGGTGTCAACATGCTCAAGAACTCCGGAGACGGCGCTGCCGCGTGGAACATCATGTTCGCCGGCGCTACGATTGCAATCGTTCCGATTGTGGCCGTGTACTGCTGCTTCAGCCAGTTCTTCATGGGCGGTCTGACAGCCGGTGCGGTCAAGGGCTGATCACGATGGCAGGGGGCCTGTGGAAACACAGGCCCTTTTGGTTTTCGGGAGAGGACAAGGACGAAAGGATGGAAAAGATGAATCCAGAATCAGTATCCGTGGATGTCCCCTCTTATCCGGGTCTGGGCCGGGTGCTTGCGGGCGATTATTATGAGGATCTTCCCTTTGAGACGTATATTTCAGACAGCCAGCCGGTTCCGTCCGGCCCGGATGTCTATGATATCCGGGATTTCGGGGCAGTGCCCGGGAGAGGAATCCTGAATACGAAGGCGCTGCAGGCCGCGGCCGACGCCTGTGAAAAGGCCGGCGGCGGGACCGTCCTGGTGGCCGGAGGATCCTACTGCTCCGGGACGATCACCCTGCACTCGGGTACGACGCTGTTCATTGCGCCGGACGCGGAGATTCTCGCTTCGCGCAATGCGGATCTCCTGATTGATCCGAATCCGGCCATGGGGACAGAGTCTTCCGGCGGCGCCTTCCTCTGCATCCGGGACGCGTCTGATGTCACCGTTACCGGGGGAGGCAGGATCAGCGGAAACGGCGAATGGTATACCTATGAACCGCGGAAGGCACCGCTTTTTGCGCCGTGCGATACGGTGATGCTGCCGCGCAGGGATCAGGCCGGGCAGATCAACACGGTGCCCGGAAGCATCCGCACAGCCTACCGCGACCGGATCCGCTACGCGGAGGACAAGTACGGCGAGGGAAAACCCCATCTGCGCCGCCCGAGCTACATGGTCTGGGCCCAGAACTGCCGGAACCTTGTTTTTGACAACATCATTCTGCACGATTCCATGTGTTGGACGCTCAATGTGGACTGCTGTGACGGTGTCGTGATCCGGAACCTGGTGATCGACGACAACCGGCATGTGGCCAATACCGACGGCATTGACCTGACCGGAAGCTCCAACGTGGAGATCAGCCGCTGCTTTGTCAGCTGCGCGGATGACGGCCTGTGCCTGAAGAACCCCGTGTCGACCGGGCGCAGCATGTCTCATATCCGGATCCGGGACTGCGTCGTCGTCTCGGTCATGAATGCGTTCAAGATCGGCACCGGAACCCGTTACGACATCTCGGATGTGTGCGTGGAAAACTGCATTTTCACCATGCCGGATCTCTATCCGGGTTCGGTCTCCGGCATCTCCATCGAATCCTGCGACGGCTCGAAGGTCAGCGATGTCACCCTGCGCAATCTCGTGATGTCCAATGTGACCTGCCCGGTCTATATCCTGCTGAACCGGCGCAATGAGGCCGGAGATCCCTACACGGAGGAAGTCGGTGCGAATGCGTACTGGGGTGGAGGCATCCGCGGTATCCGCATCGAGAACATCGCCGCGTCCGATGTGGAATTGCCCTGCATCATCACGGGATATGCCGACCGGAAGAAGGACGGATCCCCGGTGCGGCAGGCGGTTTCGGACATTGCGATCGCAAACGCGGTTCTGAAATACCGGGAGGCCGGCGAAAAGGTGACGGTTCCGGACCCGGTGCCGGAGTTCCTCACGGATTATCCGGAGAGCAACGCCCACGGCGATGTGCCTGCCTGCGGGTTCTATGTACGGCACGCGGACCGCGTATCGCTGGAAAACATTCTGGTCGCACCGCGGAAGGCAAACACGAGGGAGACGATCGTGATGGAGGATGTCCGCTGACAGAAGAGGACAGAAGGCCGGGCAGTTCCGGCCGGACGGAAGGAAAATCAGCGCAGACCGGCCGGGAATGCCGGCCTGCGGTTTTCAGGACGGGCAGAACAGCCCGGGGAGGAGAACACTTGAACAGATGGGAGCCTGACCGGCAGGGATTTATTCCCCGTTTTATGGTGTCCGGGCCGGCGGAGGAAGAATTGGAAGATACCGTGAAGGACGACAATCCGCTGCAGCACGAGGCCGAACTCCGGAAGCGGATTGCGCGGCATACGCCGGTGCCGGCGGAGGAGATGCGGCCGGAGCGGCTGAAGGTCGGCCAAAGCAGCCGTCTCGGGCAGGCATGGCAGGTATATTACAGCTACGGTGCCTGCTTTGTGGATCTGTCGACCTTCTATTCGCTGATGCGGCGGGTCCGCTTTGATGCGGCGTCGGTCCTGGTTTCAGACCGGGAGAGAGACGTATCCGCCGTTCTCTGGTCCTATGCCGCCATTGATCTGTACTGCAACGGGGAGAAGTGCGCACAGATTGACCGGCCGGTGTACAAGCCGATGGAATCCGCGGCATTCACGCTGCACCTGAAGCCGGGGCGGAACCTCCTCTACATTGCGGGGGAGAATCTGGGCGTGCGGGACACGCGCAGTGTATTCGGCATTCAGCTGAAGGGAGATTTCTCCGGCATCGCGGTCGACCTGCCGGATGAGGATGCGGCCGCGCAGCTGGCCGCGGCAATCCGCTTCCTGGATTCTGCAAGGCTGGAACGCAGGGAGATCCGGTTTGCCTTCCCGGCGCCGGAGGGAACCCAGATCACGTTTTCCGGCCTGGAGGAAGATCTGGCAAAGGCACTGATTCCGCCGGTATGGATCGATATCGGCGGCGCGGCTGCGATGGCTCTGCCGGAAGGGCGGCCGTACCTGGCGGTGCGCTGCCGTGTCTGCGGCGCGGAGCTGGTGCGCCCCTTTGAGCGCACGGAGCAGCTGGTTCCGGAATATACGCCGGGGAGGGAGCATCTGACAGAGGAGGAGAACCGCCGGAAGATCTTTGAGCGGATCGCCTCGGTGATGAGCGAAAACCGCGGGGAGGGCATCGGATTCCCGATTGTCAATATCCTGGCGCGGAAGGCGGTCGGAAAATCCACGCGGGAGGACGAAAAACTCCTGGACAACATGCTGGATCTGATTGATCAGCGGGTGGACTGCGCGGATTTCGAGATGAACGGCCTGATCCGGTACATGCACTGCTTCGGGCTTCCGGATAAACTGGCGGAAAAGGCGAAGAAGGTCATCCTCAACTGGCGGTACTGGATCACCATGGACGGTTCTGACGGCATGTGCTACTGGAGCGAGAACCACTGCCTGATGTTCTACACCGCGGCGATGTGCGCCGGCGAGATGTATCCGGACGATGGATTCCCGCGGGCACATATGACCGGGAGGCAGCTGCACGCGTTCGGCCGGGAGAAGATCCTGGAGTGGCTTGACGATGTGGAGAAAAACGGCTATGAGGAATTCCTCTCCGCTGTGTACATGTGTGTGACCTTTGCGGCGCTCTTAAATGTCATCGACTTTGCGGAGCCGGAGATTTCCCGCAGGGCGGAGAAGCTGACCGACCTCCTGTTTGAGGAGCTGGCGCTTCACGTCTATAAGAACGGGTTCATCGCGCCGATGGGGCGGGTCTACCGCGGTGTGCTCTATCCGTTTGCGGAGGGCGCGATGGCGATGATGAACCTGGCGGATCCAACACTTCCTGCCTGCATGGGCGAGGGGTGGCTGGCATTCCTGGCAAGCAGCCGGTACCGCCTTCCGGCGGGGCTGAAGGAGCGGATGCGTCAGGATGCGGAGTGCAGCTGGACGACCGGCAATGCCCGGATTTTTCTCGAAAAAAATCAGGATTACTGCCTGACCAGCGTCGCCTCCCCGCGGGAACCGTTCACCCGGTGGCCGAACGATCTCCTGGCCAGAGCAGCCGATCCCGCGTCCAATCACTACATGAAATCCTTTAACGAGAAATTCCACGGCACGACGGTCTTTGCCCCGGGAACATACGGCTACCAGCAGCACCTGTGGTATGCCGCGCTGGACGGTGAGGCCGTGATGTTTGCGAACCACCCGGGCTCCACGTCGGAATCGGGCGACCTGCGGCCGGGATACTGGCACGGCAACGGTGTGATGCCGGCGCTGAAACAGGTGCATGGAAAACTCGGCATGATCTGGCGGATCCCGGAGAACCATCCGATTCATTTCATTCACCTCTATCTTCCGGAATGCCGGTTTGACGAGGTGCGGATCGAAGACGGCGAAAGTCCGGACGCGGCGGCAGCTCTGCCGGGCACGGAGAAGCCGGCCGGCCAGGCGGGCGGCGGAAGCTGGATGATTGCCCGGAAGGGAAGCGGGTACCTCGCCTTCTGGGCGAGCCGCCGTCCGGAACCCTTCTCCGGCATGAATGCGGACTGCGAAATGCGGTATTACGGGGATGACCTGGCGGCGGTCTGCTTCTGCGGCGGCGCGGCACACGGCGACGCGGATTTTGCGTCCTTCCTCCGCCGTGTGAAGGCGGAAACACCGGTGTACGACCCGGTGCAGAAGACGCTGACATCCCGGTCTCTTTCCCTGCAGTGGGTGCCGGGAGAGGACCGGACCCAGTATCTGTAACACGAAAACGAAAAGGCGCGCTTCCAGTCTTCGGCCGGGAGCGCGCCTTTCCATGCCGTCCATTCCCGGATCGGCCGGGATCCTGCGTTTTCATGTCATTTATGGAATAGATTTTTCCTTCTCCGGACATGGAATTGAGGCGGGAAGCCTTGTACGGATCCTGGAAAACGGATATAATAAACGATATCATTCCGGGGAAAGCGGCGTGTGCTTTCTGCCGGCAGCCAGCGGAAGGGAATATGACAGAGGATGCGAAACTTGCCGCCATTCGGGCGGAGATAGATCAGACAGATGAGCGGATCGCGGCACTCCTGGAGCAGCGCCTGAACCTGATCGAGCAGGCGGCGGGAAGAAAGGAACAGCTGGGGCTTCCCGTCCGGGACGAAGAGATCGAGCAGAAAAAGCTCTTGCGGATGGCGGCGCAGGCGCCGGATGCCTTCCGAAAGCAGTGCACGGACGAGATCTTCCGCCAGCTGATGGCGGTCTCCCGCAAGGATCAGTATCAGAGAAGGGGCGGTGCCTGCCGGGGCATCGGCGCCCGGGATTTCACAAGGATTCCGGAGCTTGCCCGGGAGGGAAAGACCGTCGTCTTTCAGGGCGTGGAAGGCGCCTACAGCCAGCAGGCCATGCAGCAGTATTTCGGGGAACAGGTGCCAAACTTCCATGTGCCGTCCTTTGCACAGGCCATGCAGGCCGTGTCCGAGGGGGATGCCGATTATGCCGTCCTTCCGATCGAGAATTCCAGCGCCGGGCAGGTGGGGGATGTCTATGACCTTCTGCTCCGGTTTGACAATACCATTGTGGGCGAGACGTATCTTCCCGTGCGGCACTGTCTCCTGGGAACGGCGGGGGCGTCCGAGCTGTCGATCCGCCGTGTCTTTTCTCATCCGCAGGGCCTGATGCAGTGCGGAAGATACCTGAACAGCCATCCGGACTGGCAGCAGATCAGCCAGCCAAACACCGCGCTGGCAGCCCGCCGGGTGGTGGAGGATGCGAGCCCGGAGGAAGCGGCGGTGGCGTCCGCCCTCTGCGCGAAGCAGTACGGACTGCGGATCCTGCGGGAGGCCATCAATGACAATCCGCACAATACCACGCGCTTCATCATTGTCTCCCGAAACCGGCAGTACACGGAATCGGCGGCAAAGGTCAGCATCTGCTTTGAGATCGTCCATGAAGTGGGAAGTCTGTACAATGCGCTCTCCCATATCATCTACAACGGACTGAACATGAATAAGATCGAGTCGCGGCCCATACCGGACCGCCCGTTTGAATACCGCTTTTTTGTCGACTTCGAGGGCAACCTGTCCCAGGCGGGGGTGGAAAACGCGCTGACGGGTCTGCAGTCCGAGGTCCGGATGCTCCGGATTCTGGGCAATTACTGAGGCGGTGCCCGCCGGACGGAAGAGGTCTGACGGAATCAGGAATAAAGAGGAGCTGAAACGATGGCTATCGTTCGCTTTGCTGTCGCGGAAATCGCGGCGCAGGAAATCAGTATGAAGGTCTATGAGGTATCTCCGCGTATCGGCATCCGCGTGCTGGACAGCATCCGGCGGCCGGTCCCGGTCGGGCAGGATACCTATATCGACGGCAAGGTCAGCGCCGATATTCTGGACCGGATCTGCGACACACTCAACCTGTTTCACCGGGTGGAGAAGGAATACAAGGTGGTGAAAACCCTTCCGATCGCGACGTCTGCAATCCGGGAGGCCGGAAACTGCTCGATGGTGCTGGATCAGATCCAGGTGCGGACCGGCTACCGCGTCCAGGCGCTCAGCAATTCGGAACAGCGCTTTATCCGCCTGAAGGGCGTGGCGGCGGAGCCGGATGTCTACCAGGCGTTCAACAAGGGGACCCTTCTGGTCGACGTCGGAGCGGGCAGTCTGCAGGTGTCGATCTTTCAGAAGATGAATCTGATCACGACGCAGAATATCGCGCTCGGCGCCTACCGCATCAGCGAGATGTTCAGTGAGCAGAACGGGGACATTGCCTCCGTGGAGGAGATGATCCGCGAGCTTGTGGAAAACGACGTTCACACGTTTGAAAAGATGTTCTTGAAGGGCAAGGAAATCAAGAATATCGTGATCGTTGGCGATGCCATCACCTCCTTCATCCGCCAGGCCGTGGAAGCGCAGTCCGGCGAGGCGACGACGGCGGAAGCCATGCGGCGCCTGTATGACCGGATCAACGGCCGGACACCCGCCGAGATCAGCAACATTCTGGAGATTCCGGTGGAGTACGCGAACGTCTTCATGCCGTTCATGCTGGTCTACCAGACACTGCTGGAGGTGTCGAAAGCCGACACGGTTTACATCCCGCGGGCGGATTTCAGCGACGGGGAGATGCGGGATTTCGCCGAGCGGAAGGGAATTCTGAAACCCAACCACGATTACAATGAGGACATTCTGACCGCTTCCCGCAGCATCAGCGGGCGTTACATGGGGAACGAGGATCACGCGGCAACGGTCGAGAAGATGGCGGTGCAGCTGTTTGACACCATGAAGAACGTCCACGGACTGGGCCGGCGGGAGCGGCTGCTGCTGCAGATTTCTGCCATCCTGCACGACTGCGGCAAATATATCAGCATGAGTTCGCCCGGCGACTGCGCCTACCGCATCATCATGGCGACGGAAATCCTGGGGCTCTCCCATGCGGAGCGCGAGATGGTGGCAAACATCGTGCGGTTTAATACACAGGAGATGCCGAATTTCGAGGATTTCCAGGGATCCCTCTCGGAGGAGCAGTTCATCATCGTCTGCAAGCTGGCGGCGATTCTGCGGGTGGCCAACGCGCTGGACCGCAGCCACAAGGGCAAGTTCAGCGACGCAAAGCTCTCCCTGAAAAATTCGACCCTGACCATCACGACAAAGAGCAGCGAGAACATTCTGCTCGAGAAATCCACGCTGGAAAACCGTTCAAAATTCCTGGAGGATATCTACGGCGTCCGGCTGGTGATCCGCCAGAGCAGAAACCGCCGGTGAGTTCCACCGGAATTTTTCGTCTGATTCTACAATGCGCCGGCAGTCCCCGGCATGCGGCGCCGCAGTTCCCGCCGGGACTGCGGCCGGAGGATTCATCATGGCAGAAAAATCACTGGAGAAAAACGCGGCAAAGCCGGACTACGGCAATCCCGCTTACTATACGAACCGGGAACTCTCCTGGATCATGTTCAACGAGAGAATCCTGGACGAGGCAAAGGACAAGACCCTTCCCCTGTTTGAGCGCGTGAACTTTCTCAGCATCACGGCGTCCAACCAGGACGAGTTTTTCATGGTCCGCGTGGCCTCGCTGAAAGATCAGCAGGAGGCCGGCTACAGCAGGCCGGACATTGCGGGGATGACGCCCGCGGAGCAGCTGACCGCGATCAGCGGGGAACTGCACCGGTTTGCCGAGCAGCAGTACCGCACCTACCGGAGCCTGATTCCGAAGCTGGCGGAAGCCGGGGTGGAAATCGTGACGTCGCACGAGATGCTGGAACCAGAGGATGCCGCGTTTGTGGACCGGTTCTTCCAGGAGAGCATCTATCCGGTGCTGACTCCGATGGCGGTGGATTCCTCCCGGCCCTTCCCGCTGATCCGCAACAAGACCCTCAATATCGCGCTGCTGCTGCGGGGCAAGAAGGAAGACGGGGACGGGGAGCTGGAATTTGCCACCGTGCAGGTGCCGGATGTGGTGCCGCGTCTGGTCCGCATTCCGACCGAGGACGGGCATATCCGCCTGATCCTTCTGGAGGAAGTGATCGAGCGCAACCTGGACCGGCTGTTTTTGAATTACAATGTCATCGCGGCCCATCCCTACCGGATCGAGCGCAATGCGGATCTGCCGATTGATGAGGAGGAGGCCGCCGATCTCCTCAAGGAGATCGAGCGGCAGCTGAAGCGCCGGCAGTGGGGGCAGGTGATCAAGCTGGAGGTGGATCAGCACATGGATCCCCGCCTGCTGGACTACCTCAAGGCGCAGACCGGCGTGTCGGATGAGGATATCTACCCGATTTCCGGCCCCATCGACCTGACCTTCCTCGGAAAGATCTACGGGATGGAGGGTTTTGCGGATCTGCGCGACAAGCCCTTCTCGCCGAAAAAGGTGCCGGAGATTGATCCGGATCTCTCCATCTTTGACAATATCCGGAAGGGGGACATTTTCCTCCATCACCCGTACGAGACCTTTGATCCCGTGGTGGAGTTTGTCCGCCAGGCCTCGGAGGACCCGCAGGTTCTCGCCATCAAGCAGACCCTGTACCGGGTCAGCGGCAACTCCCCGATTGTGGCCGCGCTGGAGCGGGCGGCCGAGAACGGAAAGCAGGTGACCGTCCTGGTGGAGCTGAAGGCCCGCTTTGACGAGGAGCACAATATCGTCTGGGCAAAGCGCCTCGAGAAGGCCGGCTGCCATGTGCTCTACGGCCTGCGGGGGCTGAAGACCCACAGCAAGATCACCCTGGTGGTCCGGGATGAGGAGGACGGCATCCGCCGCTATGTCCATCTGGCCACCGGCAACTACAACGACTCCACCGCAAAGCACTATACCGACTGCGGCATCATGACCTGCAGCCGTCCCTTCGGCGAGGACGCGACGGCGGTCTTCAACATGCTGTCCGGCTATTCCGAGCCGGAGGTCTGGAACAAGCTGGCCATCGCGCCGCTGTGGCTGCGCAGCCGCCTGCTGGCTCTGATCGACCGCGAGGCGGAGATCGCCAGATCCGGGGAAAAGGGATCCATCATCGCCAAGATGAATTCCCTGTGCGACCGGGAGGTGATCGAGCACCTGTACGCGGCTTCCGCCGCCGGGGTGAAGATCCAGCTGATCGTCCGCGGTATCTGCTGCCTCAAGACCGGGATCCCAGGGGTTTCCGAGCACATCCATGTGCGGTCCCTGGTGGGACGGTTCCTGGAGCACAGCAGAATTTTCATCTTCGGAAATGACGGCTCGGAGGAGATCTACATGGCCAGCGCGGACTGGATGCCGCGCAACCTGGACAAGCGCGTCGAGATCATGTTCCCGATTGAGGACGAGCACATCCGGAAGCACATCCACGAGCTGATCGATATCCAGCTGGCGGATACGCTCAAGGCCCGTGTCATGAAGATGGACGGCAGCGGCACCTATGAGCGGGTGGACCGCAGAGGGAAGGTCCTGATGTCCGCACAGCAGCACTTCATTGAGATGGCGACGGCACAGGAGCCGAAGGAGGACACGGTGCAGGAGTCTCGCGTGTTCATCCCGATGGAAAAACCGGAGGATGGCGATGTCTGAGGAATGGAACGGAAAAAATCCCGGCACAGAGGCCTCCGTAAAAGACGCTGCGAAGGCGGACAATGCGAAGTATACGATTCTTGCCGTGGACGACGAGCCGGAGATCGCGGAACTCATTGAGATTTATCTGAGCGGCGAAGGGTATCAGGTGGTAAAGGCGGAAAACGGCATGGAGGCGCTGAAGGTTCTCCAGTCGCAGCCCGTGAGCCTTGCCCTGCTCGATATCATGATGCCCGGGATGGACGGCATTGAGCTCTGCCGGAGAATCCGGGAATTCAGCAACATCCCGGTGATCTTTCTGAGCGCGAAATCCACGGATGTGGACAAGATCCGCGGGCTGGACATCGGCGCGGACGACTACATCACAAAGCCCTTCAACCCGCCGGAACTGATCGCGCGGGTGCGCTCACAGATCCGGCGCTACACGGAGCTGGGCAGCGGGGAGCGCACGGAGCCTTCCGCGCCGCAGGAAATCCGGGTCCGCGGCATGACGATCCGCCGGGACGCGCATACCGTGGAGGTCGACGGAAAGCGCGTCCGGACGACGCCGCTGGAATTTGATATTCTCTGGCTTCTTGCGTCCCACCGGGGGAAGGTATTTTCCGCGGAGGATATCTTCCGGGAGGTGTGGAAGGAAAACGCCTATGAGGCCAACAACACGGTGATGGTCCATATAAGACGTATCCGGACGAAGATCGGCGACGACAGCCGGGAAAAGAAAATCATTGATACAGTCTGGGGAGTAGGTTACAAAATTGACTAAAAAGTCGGATAAAAAGAAGACGGCCCGGCGCAGAAGCAGCGTCCGGGTCAGCCTCGCGCAAAGTGCAGCCGCCGCTCTGGGAGCGGAGGCTGCACTTGCTGTATTCTTATGGACCCCGGCCGCCGGAAAGCTCGGCACAATGCTTGGCCTGACGGATGCCGCGGGTCAGATCGGGAGGGACGCTGCCGAGGTGCTGTATTTTGTCGGCCTGGCCCTCGGTACCGCGGTGTTTCTGATCGTGTTCTCTCTGCTCCAGGGGCGCCAGATGCGCTACCTGCGCCAGATCGTCAACGCCATGCGGGACATTTCCGCCGGAGATTTCGACCGGACGGTGCCGGTGGAGGGAGACAATGAGCTGTCGGAGATTGCGCTCCTCCTGAACCGGACCACGGAGGAGATGCGCGGCGTCATTGCCGCGCGGGATGCCTCGGAGCAGACAAAAAATGACCTGATCACGAACGTGGCGCACGATCTGCGGACGCCCCTGACTTCCGTCATCGGCTATCTGGACCTGCTGCAGGATCATCCGGAGCTTCCGGACGAAAAGAAGCGCGAATACCTTGGCATCGCCTGTGACAAGGCGCGCCATCTGCAGGATCTGATTGAGGAGCTGTTCGGTTTTACCAAACTCGGACACGGGGAGCTTCAGATTCACCGGACGCCGATGGATCTGAAGGAGCTTCTGGAACAGCTTCTGACCGAGCTCTGGCCGGTCTTTTCCCAGAACGGGATGGTCTGCGAATTCCGCTGCAGGGAACCGCTTCCCATCCTCGGCGACGGAACGCTGCTGGCACGGCTTTTTGACAATCTTCTCGGCAATGCCATCAAATACGGCGCGGAGGGGAAGAAAATCATCGTGGAGGCGAAGGCCGCCGGCGATGCTGCCGTGGTCCGGGTGATCAACTACGGAAAGGTGATTGCGCCGGAGGCGCAGGAACACCTGTTTGACCGGTTCTACCGGGCGGAGGCTTCCAGAAATTCCGGGACCGGCGGGACCGGTCTGGGTCTTGCGATCGCAAGGAATATCGCACAGATGCACGGCGGAAGCGTCACGGTGCAGAGCAGCCTGGAAGAGGGAACCGTCTTCGAGGTGCGGATTCCGCTGCGGAAGGAGGAGAAACAGGCATGAGGCAGGGCTTCTTTCGCAGACGGGGAAACGCGGGAACCGGCGGGTGCGGCACCGCGCGTACAGGAGACTCCGCAGCAGCGCACAGTAGAGACCGCAGCTGTGCCGCCGCGCGCATCGTCGGCTGCGGCAGATCACGAAAACAGCGCATGGCAGGGATCAGAGCAGCGGCGCGGTCAGCAGTGCTGATTCTGCTGCTGATTCCGGCACTGGCTCTTTCGGGGTGTTCCGGGCAGAAAACCGGTGCGCCCGGCCAGATCGGGACGGCAGCCATTTCCGGCAGCGTGGAGGTCTCCCTGTTTTACGGGATGCAGCCGGAACTGCCGGCGGATACCCGGATCCCGGTGGAGGTGTCCCTCAGCGGGGATTACGCGGCGGCGGGGAATCTGGTATCCGTCACGGTGCCGACCAATGCCGAGGACTATTATGTCTATACCCGGCCCGCTTCGGAGGCGGCGGACGGACACCTCACCTTTCTGGTTTCCCCAGCGCCGGGCAGCAGCCGGATTATGATCCGGGTCAGCCGGGAGGACGGGCAGCAGATCTATTCCCGGACCACCAGCTACCAGATCGGAACCCAGACCGCGGATGATATTCTGCCGGTGGCAGTGGCTTTATCGGAAGAACAGAATATCGATTCGTGGAGCCAGTATTCCTCCTTCAACGGCCGGAGTATCTTCATTCATGTGGGATCCGTCCAGAGCACGCGGCTCCCCTCCGACGAAGCCGGATACGGCAGCCTGGCGGCGCTGATGATCGACGCGGCTTCGGCGGACAGCCTCTCGGACGCCCAGAGAACCGCGCTCTTTGCCTGGCAGAGGGACGGCGGGAACATCCTGTATCTGGGGACCGAGGCCCAGGCGCGCTCTTACGGCCTGGCAGGCGTCGAGACGCCTTCGTCCTGGCAGATTTCCGAGCGGGCCGTTCTGTACTCCTTTGAGTCGGACAGCAGGCCGCTGTGGTGCATGGACCGGTCCGATTTTCTGGTCACCATGGGGCAGGGAAGCGGAAGGGAAATCCTGTCCATTCTCTGCAATGACGCGTGGGCAAGTTACCGGTCGGCAGCCGAAGAAGCACTGACGGACGCGGCGGAATCCCTCTGTGCGGCGCAGTCGGAGGATACGGCGCCCGCGGACCTGCCCTTCTTTGCGATTCTCTTTGTGGTCTATATTGCCCTTCTGACGCTTGTTTCTCTGGTGCTGCTCCGGAAGCGCAGCAGGGGCCTGCTGTACCGGGCGGCGGCGATTGCCCTGTCCGCCGTGCTGGCGGCGGTGATCTGGGTGCGGGGCGGCAGCACGCGCATCACGGAACCCTTTGAGCGGGGCGTTGTCATCCTGCAGATTTCCGGGGAGAATGTCAGGGAAAAGGCGGTCTTTAGCCTGCATGGGCCGGTGGGCACCGGATTTTCCTTCATCCTGCCGCAGGCGGGCGGAGACGGCAGAGAGATCTCTGCCCTGCAGTCGGGGCAGACATGGTCCGATACCACCTATGCCCGTGCTGACCGGAGCACACTGGAGATTACGGAGACCGAAAGCAGCACGTCCATCCAGTCCGGCACGGTCAGCACGTTTGCACCACGCTATTTCGGGATATCCCGGGACCTGACCGGGATCTCGCAGACGGAGAACGATTCCGATTCGGCGGAGAACATCGGAAACACCGAATCGCAGGAGGCATCACCGTCCGTCTCGATCAGCACCGGAAGCGACGGAAACAGGAGGGTGACGAACCGCACCGGAAGAGATCTCACGCAGGCGGTGATTCTGGACGGAGATCAGCTCTGGATGGCCGGGGAACTTCCGGCGGGCAGAACGGTCCTGCTGGAGAATTCCGACGCCCTGTCCGCGGAGGGAATCCTTTCCTCCGGCGTCTGGCCGGAGGGGGAAACGCCGTGGAGCGGCACAGGCCTGTATCTTGCCTGGCTGCAGGAGGCGTCGCTGCGTCAGACGGAGGACTCCGTCGGCGTCCTGCTCTTTGCGGCGGCAGGCAGCGATTACCGGCTGCAGGGGGAGACCGGAGCGATGCCGGAGAGTAATCTGCTCTTTCTTGAGGCGGAGGTCTCGGAGGGCGCCGCAGCGGACGCGGAGGAAACAGCGGATGCGGCGGAGGCGGAAACGGCGGACGAAATCACGGGTGCGGCCGAGGCATCGGAGGAAGACAGCGCCGACGCCGCAGCGGAAACATCGGAGGAAGACCGCGCTGACGACGCGGCCGGACGCACGGAAGAAATCACGGACGAAACGCAGGAAAACACGGCGGGCGCGGTCTCGGACAGAGCGGGTCGGCCGTGAGGAACGGGAGAACACAAACATGAGTCTGCAGCTGGAAATGTCAGGGATCGCGCTCCGCGGCCGGCGGGAAAATGCGCTCAAGGCAATCAGTCTGCGCGTGGAAGAGGGGAGCCTCTATGCCCTGGCGGGAAACCGGGGAAGCGGCAATTCGCAGCTTCTGCAGATCGCGGCAGGCCTGCTGCGCCCGGATTCCGGAAAAGTCCGGGTCTGCGGGCTGGATCTGGCGGACCGGAGCGCGAGAAAGCGCCTGCCGCCGAAGATCGGCTACATGGCCGCGATTTCCGGCCAGGATCCGGAGCTGACGGTGCTGGAATCCATGGAGTTTTTTTCCCATGCCTACGGGATCACCGGCCTTTCCGGCAGGGAAGCCGCACTCCGGCTTTTGCGGGAGACCGGCATGGAGCGGCTGACCGACGAGCGGTGCGGGACCCTCCCGCTGTCCGTGCGGCGAAAACTGGATCTGGTCCGGACGATGCTGCACCGGCCGAAGCTTCTCCTGCTGGACCGGCCCTTTGCGGGGATGGACCGGCGGGAGGCGGCGTCCTCCCGGACCATTCTGCGGCAGGCGGCTGCCGAGGGGATGACCGTTGTCTTCACGGCAGACACGATGGCGGAATGCATGAACCTCTGCACGGAGATGACGGTCCTGGCCGGCGGCCGCCGGATCGGCGCCGGGACAGCCGGTGAGATCGCGGCGAGATTTCGGGAACGGTCGCCGATCTATATGGAAGTGGCAGACGGCGAGGAGATTGTGCGTCAGATTCTTTCCCAGGAGGAAAATGTGCGTGCGGTGACGGAGGACGGAAAGATGTTCCGCTTTGACTTTGCCGGTTCCCCGCTGGAGGAGTCCGAACTTCTGTGCACGATGCTGGAGGCGGGGGCGGTGATTCCGTCCTTTCAGAGACGTCTGTCCGTCCCGGAAGAAGCATTATGGGAGAAGGAACCGTCCGGCATCCTGTTCGGAGCAGAGACGGAGGAAGAGGAAAATGAAGAAAATACATCAGAATCCGGTGTATGAGAGAGAGAGAATCCGGATCGACCGGTCGTTTCTGGTCTTTCCGGGGATCCCCCTCTATGCCGGTCTGATTTCCGCGGCGGCGCTTGCGGTCTTCTTTATGATGATCCGTCAGGCAAATGCCGCCGGACAGAGCAGCTACGAGGGGATGATGCAGATGTATCTGGTCCTCACCATGGCGGAAAGCATTCTGCTGATGCTGGTCATCCCGGGGCTGGTGGGCACGGCACTGGCCCGCGACCGGGAGCGCGGGGCCCTGCCGGTTCTCCAGTCCTCCGGCATTTCGGCGGTTGGCATGGTTTCCGGCAAATTCCTGTCCTGCCTGGGGACGGCGCTGCTGTATCTTGTCTGCGGGATTCCGGCGGTGTTTCTGGTCTATATCTACGGCGGCATTCCGCTGTCCGCCTTCTTCGGAAGCCTTGGCGTCCTGATCCTGACGGCGATGTTTCTGGTCTCCGTCTGCCTTATGATCTCGTCCCTGTGCCCGCGGGCGGGAACAGGCGCGGCCGTTTCCTATCTGGTCACCGCCTTCCTGACGGTGGGAACGCTCCTGATCCATTACCTCCCGGTGATCCTGTTCGGCGCCTCCTACGGTACCAGCCCCGGCATGAAGGTGCCCTGGTATGAGTACATCCTGCTGTGCAATCCGGTCCTGACGCTGTACGGCATCCTGAGTGAGCAGACGGGCAACCCGGACGCGCTCTTCAACCTGATCAATGTGCAGGGAAACTACCGGAAGAATCACCTGACAGACCGCTGGTCCGCACTGAGCCTGGCAGTTCTGGCGGTTCTTCTGCTGTGCTGTCTGATCGCCGCGGTGCGGACGGTGTACCGGAGGGAAAAGCCGGTCCCTGCCTCCCGCAGATTCTGACGGGCGCTTGAACGGACGCCAGAATATTGTTATAATTGTTCGGAATTCTTACTTTTCGCTGACTGCCGCAGGGCTGCGGGGCCGGCAGACAGGGGGACAAAACGAAGATGAGCTACAATACCGTGAAAGAATTTTTCGCAGATGCCGGAAAATACATGGATCAGAAGGTCAAGGTCGGCGGATGGGTCAGAAGCGTCCGCGGGTCAAAGACCTTCGGCTTTATCATTCTGCATGACGGCACCTGCTTCCAGACCATTCAAGTGGTCTATCATGACACCATGCCGAATTTCGCGGAGATTTCCAGACTCAATGTCGGCGCATCGCTCACCGTGGAGGGAACTCTGGTCGCGACGCCGGAGGCAAAGCAGCCGTTTGAAATCCAGGCGGACACCATCACGGTGGAAGGGGCTTCCACGCCGGATTATCCGCTGCAGAAGAAGCGCCATACCATGGAATATCTGCGCACGATCACGCATCTGCGCCCGAGAACCAACACTTTCCAGGCAGTGTTCCGGATCCGTTCCCTTGCGTCCTATGCCATTCACCGGTTTTTTCAGGAGCGTGGCTTCGTCTACGTGCACACGCCTCTGATCACGGCCTCTGATGCGGAGGGCGCCGGAGAGATGTTCCAGGTTACGACGCTGGATCTCGCGAATGTCCCGAAGACGCCCGAGGGCGGGGTGGACTACGCGAAGGATTTCTTCGGCAAGCCGACCAACCTCACGGTCAGCGGCCAGCTCAACGGCGAGACCTTTGCCATGGCGTTCCGCAATATCTATACCTTCGGCCCGACCTTCCGCGCCGAGAATTCCAACACCACCCGCCATGCGGCGGAATTCTGGATGATCGAGCCGGAGATGGCGTTCGCCGATCTGGAGGACGACATGGACACCGAGGAGGCCATGCTCAAGTACATCATCCGGTATGTGCTGGACAATGCGCCGGAGGAGCTGAAATTCCTCAACCAGTATGTCGACAATGGCCTGCTGGAGCGCCTCAACCATGTGGTGAACTCGGAGTTCGGCCGCATCACCTACACCGAGGCGGTGGAACTGCTGAAGCAGCACAATGACGAATTCGACTACAAGGTATTCTGGGGCTGCGATCTTCAGACCGAGCACGAGCGCTACCTGACGGAAAAAATCTTCAAAAAGCCGCTGTTTGTGACCGATTATCCGAAGGAAATCAAGGCATTCTACATGAAGCAGAATCCGGATGGAAAGACGGTCGCCGCGGTGGACTGCCTGGTGCCCGGCATCGGCGAGATCATGGGCGGCAGCCAGCGTGAGGAAGACTACGACAAGCTGAAGGCCCGCATTGAGGAGCTGGGGATGACGGAGGAGCAGTATCAGTTCTACATGGATCTGCGCCGCTACGGCACGGTCAAGCATGCGGGCTTCGGTCTCGGCTTCGAGCGCTGCATCATGTATCTGACCGGGATCGGCAACATCCGCGACGTGATTCCGTTCCCGAGAACGGTCGGAAACTGCAACCTGTAACCGGCCGCCTGTCACGGACCAGGGGACCGCGCCGCCGCAGCAGAGAAAGGAGGAATGCCGGATGAAACTGATACATACCGCGGATGTCCATCTGGGGCTCTGTCCGGATCCGGGGTATCCGTGGAGCCGCACCAGGGCATCGGAGATCTGGGATACGTTCCGGATGCTCCTGACGGTATGCCGGGAGCAGAAGACAGATCTTCTCCTGATTTCCGGAAATCTCTTTGACCGGCAGCCTTCCCTGGAAGACCTGCAGCGCGTGGAGGAAATCCTGAATCTGGCACCGCAGACCGAGGTCGTGATGACCGCGGGGAGCGCGGACTATCTGACGCCGGGCTGTCCTTACGCGGATTTCCCCTGGCCGGATCACGTTCATCTGTTCCGCACGCCGGAGCTGACAAGCATTTACCTGGAGCGGCTGGATGTCACCGTGCACGGCATGAGCTACGATGCGCCGACACGGGAGGATCGGATCTTTGAATCCGCGTTCCCAGACGACGAGGGGGAGATCCAGATCCTCGCCGGGTACGGGGGAGAGCCGCATCAGGCACCCTTTGCTCCGGCGCAGCTGGAAGAAGCCTGCTTTGACTACGCCGCGCTGGGCGGCCGGAAGACCTTTGCCTCCCTTCCCGGAAATCTCTATTACCCCGGTGCACTGGAGCCGCTGGGGCTTGGAGATACGGGACCGCACGGCTATATCGCGGGGGAGATCCGGGACGGCAGCGGTTCCTTCCGCTTTGTGCCCTTTTCCGTCCGCACCTATGAAAATCTGAAGATTGTGCTCTCCGGGGATCTCTCGCAGAAGGAGCTGGAAGAGAAGCTCCGGGCGCTGATCCGGCGGCGCGGTCCGCAGAATATCTACCGCATCCGCCTGGAAGGCCGGCACCGCCCGACCGAGCCCATTGACACAGCGCCTCTGGAGGTCCTGGGGAACATCGTCTCGGTGGAAGACCGCACGGTGCCGGACTACGATCTCCGGCGCCTGGCGGATGCACACAAGGATGACGTGGTCGGCATGTATATGGCCGAATTTGCCCGGCAGAAGCCGGACGCGGAATCGCGCCGCGCCTTCTATGCCGGCCTGGACGCCCTGCTGCGGGACGGCAGGAAGAAAATGTGACGCCGGCGGAATGCGCGGGGCGCATCCGCTTTTTTCGGCGCACCGCCTGTGCGTGGAGAATGAGATTATGAGAATACTGGACATCGAAATGCAGCACTTCGGAAAGTTCGTCCATCGGACGATCCGCTTCAGCGACGGCCTGAACGTGATCTACGGCAGAAATGAGACCGGAAAATCCACCATTCACGCGTTTATCCGCTGCATGCTGCTCGGCATGAAGCCCGGAGAGGACGGGACCGAAAACCGCTACTATGACCGGTACTTCCCCTGGCAGGGGAACGGGCAGTACGACGGGACGCTGCGCATGGCAGTCGGCGGGAAGACCTACCGCATTGAGCGGAGCTTCCTGCGGCAGGCGCCCTCCCTGACGGTGGTGTGTGAGACGGACGGGGTGAGATACACGGATCCGGAGGAGAAACTGCAGGACCTCCTGGACGGCCTGAACGAGGCCAGCTTCGACAACACGATCGGCATCGAGCAGCTGAAATCCTCCACCCAGCCGGAAATGCTGACCCAGCTGGAGCGGTATGTGTCCAATGCCGGGCGGACCAAAAACATGCATATCGACATGGACCGGGCGTGGGAGCGGCTGACCGAGCGGGAAGAGGCGCTGCAGAAGAGCATCACGCCGCCCGCCGAGGCAGACTTTGCGGGTACCCAGGAGGCTCTTTCCGACCGGCAGGCGGAATGTGCGCAGCTGCGGGTCCGGATCTACCAGCAGGAGAAGGAACAGGAAAGCCTGAAGGCAAAGATCGAGCTGACGAAGCGGGAAGAGCAGGAAGATCAGCTCGACTACGAGCGCAGCCGGGACGACTGCGTGCGGGAGTATGAGGCGGCCCGCCGCAATTTCGAGAATGCGCCGGATCCGGCGCTTCGCCGGAAGAACCTGGTGACGCCGCTGTTTGTGGTGCTGTTTCTCATGTGTGCCGGGGGAACCTCCTATCTGTATTTTGTCGTCGGCCTGACAAGCCAGACCATTCTCTATACGACGGCAGGCCTTGCCGCGGCGGCAGTGCTGTGCTTCCTCGGAATCATCGCCGGGGCAGCGCTCTCGTCCCGCAACAAAAAGCGGTACCGCGCGGAGGATGCGCTCCGGGCCAGACTGGAGGCCCAGCTCAAGGAGAGTGCGGACCGCTATGAAAACTGGAAAACCAGACAGCCCGAGAGCCGTGCGGCGGAAATCGAACAGATGGAGAACCGCGTGAAGGAGCTGGAGCAGGCCATTTCGGTGGACCGGACCTCCCTGGACGCAGATGAGAAAGCGTGCGAGGAGCTTTCGGCCGCGCTCCAGACCAGGCGCGAGAATGCGTCCGCCAACGCGGCGGCACAGGCGGAGATCGCCTCGGTCCGTCTGGCAAAGGAGACGCTGGACAAAGTTTCGGCGCGCGTAAAGGAGACCTTCGGAAGCCGTCTGTGCCAGGAGGCCGCCCTGGTGCTCTCGGACCTGACCCGGGGCCGCTACGACCGGCTCCGCTTTGAGGAAAACCGGATCTATGCAGGGACGGATGAGAGCATGAAGGAGGCGTCCCAGCTCTCCGGCGGCACCATCGAGCAGATCTATCTGGCAGTGCGCATTGCGGCATCCCGGCTTCTGTGGCAGAAAACGCCCATGCCGTTTATCTTTGACGATGTCTTTGCGCGCTATGATGACGAGCGGCTCGCGGCAGCCATGGAGCTTCTGAAAAAAGCCGGCCATCAGGTGATTATTTTCAGCTGCACGTCCCGGGAGGATTCGCTGCTGGAGACACCTGCGGAAAAACAGTGAGGAAAGAATTCAATGATCAGTACAAACGGAATTACACTTCGGGTGGGCAAAAAAGCCCTGTTTGAGGATGTCAGCATCAAGTTCACGGAGGGCAACTGCTACGGCGTGATCGGTGCGAACGGCGCCGGAAAGTCCACCTTCCTGAAAATCCTCTCCGGCAGTCTGGAGCCCACCTCGGGTACTGTCTCGATCACGCCGGGACAGCGGATTTCCGTGCTGGAGCAGGATCATTTCAAATATGACGGTGAGATTGTCCTGGACACCGTGATGATGGGGAATGCTCATCTGTACGAGGTGATGAAGGAGAAGGACGCCATCTACGCCAAGGAGGATTTCTCCGACGAGGACGGCATCCGCGCCGGGGAGCTGGAGGCAGAGTTTGCGGAGATGAACGGTTATGAGGCCGATTCTGACGCGGCTGCCCTGTTAAACGGCCTGGGCATTGAGACGGAGCTCCACAGCAAGAGAATGTCCGAGCTGACCGGTTCGCAGAAGGTCAAGGTCCTTCTGGCCCGGGCGCTGTTCGGCAAGCCGGACATCCTTCTGATGGACGAGCCGACGAACCACCTGGACATGGCGGCGATCGAGTGGCTGGAGGAGTGGCTGATCAACTTCGAGAATATCGTCATCGTGGTCTCCCACGACCGGTATTTCCTCAACAAGGTCTGTACCCAGATCTGCGATGTGGACTACGGCAAGATTCAGCTGTATGCCGGAAACTATGATTTCTGGTTTGAATCCTCCCAGCTGATGATCCGGCAGCAGAAAGAGGCCAACCGCAAGAAGGAGGAGAAGATCAAGGAACTGGAGGAATTCATCCGCCGGTTCGCGGCCAATGCAAGCAAGAGCAAGCAGGCAACCTCCCGCAAGCGCGCACTGGAAAAGATCGAGCTGGATGATCTCCGGCCGTCCTCCCGAAAGTATCCCTATATTGATTTCCGGCCGGAGCGCGCCATCGGAAACGATGTGCTGACGGTGGACGGGATCAGCAAGACCGTGAACGGCGTGAAGCTTCTGGACCATGTCAGCTTTGTCATGAACCATGATGACAAGATCGCCTTTGTCGGCGGAAACGAGCAGGCCAAGACAGCGCTGTTCCAGATCCTGATGGGAGAGATGGAGCCGGACGAGGGCACCTTCAAGTGGGGCGTCACGACCTCCCAGGCCTATTTCCCCCGGGACAATACCGCTGAATTCAAATCCTCCATGCCGATCTACGAGTGGCTGCAGCAGTATTCCCCGATCAAGGATGTCACGTACGTCCGCGGATTCCTGGGGCGCATGCTGTTTGCCGGGGACGACGGCGCGAAGCCGGTCAATGTGCTCTCCGGCGGCGAGCGCGTGCGCTGCATGCTGTCCCGCATGATGATCTCCGGCGCCAACGTCCTGATCTTTGACGAGCCGACCAACCATCTGGACATGGAATCCATCACCTCGCTGAACAACGGCATGATGAAGTTTCCGGGCGTGGAACTGTTTGCCTGCCGTGACCACCAGCTGGTGCAGACGACGGCAAACCGCATCATCGAGATCCTTCCGGGCGGGAAGATCATCGACAAGATGACCACCTACGACGAGTACCTGGAGAGCGATCAGATGGCAAAGCTCCGCGAGGTCTATACCGCCGACCTGAGCGGGGACGACGAGGCAGACGCGTCGGAGGAAGAAGAGGGTCCGGACAGTGCGGCAGCCGGCGCAGAGACTGTGTCAGAGGGCTGAAGAGCGGCAGGACCGGAGAAAAACAAGGGAAGCATCCCGTGCGGCGTGACGCACAGGACAGGGGGAGAATCATCGTTGAATTCCAGACAGCTGAAAATCATTGCGGCGGTGACAATGCTGATCGATCACCTGGCCGCGCGGTGCTTCTACGGATGGGGAATCGGCGCCGTCCGCATTCCGGCACTCGACATGAACGTCTACACGCTGATGCGGGTGATCGGGCGGATTGCCTTCCTGATCTATGCCTTTGAGATTTCGGAGGGCGTGAAGTACACACACAGTCTGGTCCGGTATGCCGGACGCCTGGCCCTGCTGGCTCTTCTCTCCGAGATCCCCTTCGACTTTTGCCTCTTCGGCCTGCATCTGCTGCCGTCGCAGCAGGCGTCGGAAGGGTTTCTCGAATCCATTGACTGGCGCCATCAGAACGTGTTTTTCACGCTCCTCCTTGGAATGCTGGCAGCTTCGTGGATGAGAGTGGAGCGCGAGGCGATTGACCGGCGGGTTCCGCCGGACGGCACGAGAAAGAGCCGCGCGGTGCGGATCCTTCTCACCGTCGGACGCTTCGCGGTCTGGGCCGGGCTGATGATCGCATTCGGCTGGCTGGCGAAGGATGTGATTCACTGCGATTACCGCGCCGGGGGCGTGGCGCTGGTCGCGATCTGCGGACTCTGCAATGAGCCCTGGGAGAGAATCGTCCCGCTCCCGTACCTTCGGATCGTGCGGGTCGTCCTCTGCGCGCTGGGCCTGTGGGCCTGCATCCGCATCAATGACAACCCCTTTGAGGAGTACGCGGCGATTGCGCTGATTTTCATCGGGCTGTACAATGGGAAAAAGGGATATTCCTCCCGCAGAACCCAGATGGCGTTCTATTTCTTCTATCCCGTGCATCTGATGGGAATCGGCCTGCTGGCAGCGGCAACCGGGGTATAATCCCGCACGCTGCCTGTCCATGCCGGCACCATCCGCTGCATCACCCGACCGGGATATCATCCGCACACGCTTGCGGAGGGCAGGATGTTTCTGTTATAATAACATTTCGGGATCCATGCACCGCAGGGCCGGGACCGCGGGTTTCCAGCGGCATCTGACAGGCGGAACAAACAACAGCGAGGAGAATTGTGATGAAAAAGCTTGAGGATTATGTCGTCAGTATTCCGGATTTTCCAAAGCCCGGCATTATTTTCCGGGATGTCACCGGCGTGGTCGGTGATCCGGAGGGATTCCGGCTGTCCATTCGTACGCTGGAGGATCTGATCGGAGACACGGACTATGACCTGGTCGCCGGCCTGGAGGCGAGAGGCTTCCTCTTCGGCGCGCCGATTGCCGCGGATCAGGGCAAGGGATTTGTGCCGGTGCGCAAGAAGGGCAAGCTCCCCCGCGCGACCATCCGTGAGAGCTATGCGCTGGAGTACGGCACGGCGGAGATCGAAATCCACAAGGATGCCGTGAAGCCGGGCCAGCGGGTTGTGATCGTGGATGATCTGATCGCGACAGGCGGTTCCGCGGAAGCAGCCATTAAACTGGTCGAGCGCCTCGGCGGCAAAGTCGTCAAGCTGGTCTTTCTGATTGAGCTGGCCGGACTCAAGGGACGCGAAAGACTGGCAGATTACGATGTGGAATCCGCCATCGTTTACGGCGGAAAGTAATATGCCGCGGCCGTCCGGCCGGACAGAGGGGAAGCAGGGCAGCGGTGCTCTGCTTCTTTTTTGTCATCAGAAGGATGCCTGCCGGTCGATCCTCGGAAGGATACACAGAACAGGGATTTCCGGCCCCGGGATACCCGGCCGGACGTAAAAATAGAGTTTCGGCACGGAAAATCCGGCCGGTACAGCAGAAGGGAGGCTGCAATGGAACAGAAAACCCAAGAAACCAGATCGGATTCTCCCGGCAGGACGCCGGCCGGAATCGGATCGCAGCGGACAGAACCGGCGGGAACCGGACCGCAGCGGGGAGAAACATCCGGCATGGAGGCCGGGCAGGAGGCAGAGGCACTCCGGGCGATCCGGGAATACGAGGCGCGCGTCGGCATCCGCACTGTTGCCGCCGAACCCGGGTATGCGGAGGCAGTCATGGAGTGTAAACCGTCCATGTTCAATCCAGCGGGAACGGTGCACGGCGGATGGCTGTTCACGCTGGCGGACTCCACCGGCGGCATCGCGGCCAATGCGTACGGGCAGATGGTGGTGACGCTGGACAGTTCCTTTCACTTCCTGCGGACGGCCCAGAACTGCCAGATGATCCATGCCTACGCGACGGAGATCAAGCACGGAAGGCGCGCGATGGTTTTCTCCGTGTCGGTGCGCGATGAGAAGGGGACGGAGCTTGCCGTCGGCATCTTTACCTACATGCCCTTCGATACCAGCCTGATGGAAGACCGGAAAGACAGAAGAAAGTGACGCTCCCCTTGCAAAATATCCGGCAAGGTGTTAGAGTATCAGACAGTTTAGTACTTTAACGCGCTGCGCATTAAAGCAGAAAACAGAAAGGATCTGTCATGCCTATTACGGATGTGCTGGAGAGAAATGCCGCACGGTACGGCGATGAGGTGGCTCTGGTTGAGCTGAATTACGGGATGCAGGAGACGAGGAAGATCACGTGGAAGGATTATTCGCTGATACAGCCCACGTCCGACCGCCCCTTCCGCCACCAGATTACATGGAACGTGTTTGACGAGAAGGCGAACCGGGTCGCCAACATGCTGCTCGACAAAGGCGTGAAAAAGGGAGAAAAGGTCGCGATTCTGATGATGAACTGCCTGGAGTGGCTGCCGATTTACTTCGGCATCCTGAAAACCGGCGCCATCGCCGTGCCCTTCAATTTCCGCTATTCCTCGGACGAAATTCTGTACTGCGCCGACCTGGCCGATGTGGAAGTGATGTTCTTTGGCCCGCAGTTCATCGGGCGCATCGAGGCCATCGAGGAGAGATTCAGCCGCGGACGCCTCCTGATCTATGTGGGGGCAAACTGCCCGACCTTTGCGGACGACTATCACGAGATGGTGGCGGATTACTCCAGCCGGCCGCCGCGGATTCCGCTGACCGACGATGATCTGGCCGCGATCTATTTTTCCTCCGGCACCACGGGCTTCCCGAAGGCGATCCTGCACAAGCACCGTTCGCTCACGCAGGCCGCCGAGATGGAGCAGAAGCATCACCTGACGACGCATGAGGACGTCTTCCTCTGTATCCCGCCGCTGTATCATACGGGTGCGAAAATGCACTGGATGGGGAGCCTCATGGTGGGCGGCAAGGCGGTGCTCCTGACGGGAACGAAGCCGGACATTATTCTCCGGGCGGTCTCGGAGGAAAAATGCACCATCGTCTGGCTCCTGGTCCCGTGGGCGCAGGATATCCTGGATGCCCTGGACCGCGGTGACCTGAAGCTGTCGGATTATGAGGTCAGCCAGTGGAGGCTGATGCACATCGGGGCGCAGCCGGTGCCGCCGTCTCTGGTACAGCACTGGCATGACTACTTCCCCGGGCAGCAGTATGACACGAATTACGGGCTCTCCGAATCCACCGGACCCGGATGCGTGCATCTGGGGATCGGCCATGACAGCAAGGCAGGCGCGATCGGGATTCCGGGCTACCGCTGGGAGTGCAAGATCGTGGATGATGATACTCATGAGGTGCCGCAGGGGAAAGCCGGCGAGCTCTGTGTGAAGGGGCCGGGTGTCATGGAGTGCTACTACAAGAATCCGAAGGCGACCGCTGAAGTGCTGCCGGGCGACGGGTGGCTTCGAACCGGGGATGTCGCCGTGCAGGATGCCGACGGCTTCTATTATCTGGTCGACCGCAAGAAGGATGTCATTGTCATGGGCGGGGAAAACATCTATCCGGTCGAGATCGAGGATTTTCTCCACACCAACCCCAAGATCCATGATGTCGCGGTCATCGGCCTGCCGGACAAGCGCCTCGGGGAGATTCCAGGCGCGATCATCCAACTGAAGCAGGGAATGACGGCGACGGAGGAGGAGATCAGCACATTCTGCCAGGCACTGGCCCGTTACAAGCGCCCGCGGAAAATCATCTTTGCGGAGGTTCCGCGCAACGCCACAGGGAAAATCCAGAAGCCGCTTCTGCGGAAGCGCTACGGCGTCGACAAACTGGTGGCCAGGGAGATCAGCCTGCAGAATACCGGAGAACAGCAGCAGTAAGCCGGGTCTGCCGGGAAGAACAGGAAGTCTCCTGCTTCCCGGCGGATCGGAAGACGGGAACCTCTGCTGACACAATTTCTGCTGCCTTGCGGAGTAGAAGAAAGGAATGCAGTTGTGAGACAGTTAATGTTGGGAAATAAGGCGGCGGCGCGCGGCCTGTATGAAGCCGGCTGCGGATTCATCTCCAGCTATCCGGGGACGCCGAGCACCGAGATCACGGAGGAAGCGGCAAAGTACGACGAGATCACCTGCGAATGGGCGCCGAACGAGAAAGTTGCGCTGGAGGCAGCTTTCGGCGCAAGCCTGGCCGGACAGCGCGCGGCGTCGTGCATGAAGCACGTTGGGCTGAATGTGGCTGCCGATCCCCTCTTTTCCATCTCCTACATCGGGACCAACGCCGGGCTGGTCATCTGTGTCGCCGATGATCCCGGCATGCACTCCTCGCAGAACGAGCAGGATTCCCGCCACTATGCGATTGCGGCCAAGGTGCCGATGTTGGAGCCCTCCGACTCAGCGGAGGCCAGGCAGTTTGCCATCCGGGCCTTTGATCTCTCGGAGCAATTTCACACACCGGTGTTTCTGAAGCTCTGCACCAGAATTTCCCATTCGCAGAGCGTGGTCGAGACGGCAGAGCGCACAGAGCACCCGCTGCTGCCGTATCAGAAGGACCAGGAGCGCGTCATGATGCCGGCCCAGGCAAAGCGGGCCCATTACCGGGTGGAAGAGCGGGTGAAGGCGCTCACCGCACTGGCGGAGACCGACCCGATCAATGTCATCCTGCCCGGCACGGACCGGAGCGTCGGGATCATCACGTCGAGCACCTGCTTCCAGTATGCCAGAGAGGTCTTCGGCAGCCGGTACAGCATCCTGAAGCTGGGCATGATTTACCCGATGCCGGTGGAAAAGATCCGCCGGTTTGCGGATTCCGTGGACCGGGTGATCGTCATCGAGGAGCTGGATCCGATCATTGAAAATCACTGCCGGCAGATCGGCGTTCCGGTGGAGGGGAAATCCCTCTTCCCGATGGTGGATGAATTCTCCCAGCGGATTGTGGCGGAGTGCTGCGGCCTCCCGCCGAAGGAGTCGATTTCCCTGGAAGAGCCGATCCCGGGCCGTCCGCCCCTCATGTGCTCCGGATGCCCGCACCGCGGCATGTTCTATGCGCTGAAAAAGCATCACTGCATGGTCTACGGCGACATCGGGTGTTATACGCTGGGTGCGGTCGCCCCGCTGAACGCAATGGATCTGAACGTGTGCATGGGCGCCTCCCTCTCCGGCATGCACGGCTTCAACAAGGCCAGAGGCGCGGAGGCGGAGCGCAGGACGGTGGGCGTGATTGGCGACTCCACGTTCATGCATTCCGGCATGACGGGACTGGCGGATATCGCCTACAACCAGAGCAACTCCGTTTCCATCATTCTGGACAATTCCATCACCGGCATGACCGGCCACCAGGAAAATCCGACGACGGGATACAACATCAAGGGGGATCCGGCCGGGAGAATCGACCTGGAGGCGCTGTGCCTTGCCATGGGATTTGACCGGGCGCACGTGCGCGTGGTGGACCCCTACGACCTGGCGGCCTGCGACCGTGTGCTGACCGAGGAGCTGGCGGCGGAGGTGCCGTCCGTGATCATCAGCCGCCGGCCCTGCGCCCTGCTCAAGTATGTGAAGCATCGGAAGCCGTTTGCGGTGAATCCGGATCGGTGCGTTGGCTGCCGGGCCTGCATGCAGATCGGATGTCCCTCGATTTCCATGACAGAGCGTGACGGGAAGACGGGATCCGGCAGGGGGACGGCTTCCGGTGCGGTCCGCCGGGTGGCGGCCATCGATCCGACCCAGTGCGTGGGCTGCGGTGTCTGCCAGCAGATGTGCCGCTTCGGCGCCATTCTGGACGCGGACGGGAATCCCCATGCGCCGCTGGAACCGGCTTATTCCCGGTATGATCTGGAGCATCGCAGTACAGCAGGGAGGGCAGACAAATGAGAGAATATGATCAGAACGCCGGCGGCCTGCAGCCGCTGACTGCCGGAACCGCCGGCAGCGAAACCAGAAACATTATGATTGTCGGTGTCGGCGGTCAGGGGACGCTTTTGGCATCCCGGCTTCTGGGACAGCTCTTCCTGAATGAGGGGTATGATGTCAAGGTCTCCGAAGTGCACGGGATGAGCCAGCGCGGCGGAAGCGTTGTCACCTATGTCCGGTTCGGTGCGGACGTCGCATCGCCATTGATCGAGAAGGGGGAGGCGGATATCATTCTGTCCTTCGAACTCCTCGAGGCGGCCCGGTGGCTCCCCTGGCTGAAAAAGGACGGCCGGATCATCACGAATACTCAGAAGATCAATCCGATGCCGGTCATCACGGGTGCCGCAAGTTATCCGGACCGCCTGGTGGAGAAGATGAGGGACAAAGGCGCCTTTGTGGACGCGGTGGACTGCCTCTCCCTTGCGGAGAAGGCGGGATCGCCGAAGTGCGTGAATATTGTCCTGATCGGAAAGCTTTCGCAGGCCTTTGACTTCCCCGAGGAGGCCTGGCTGGCAGCACTGGACGCGGTGGTTCCGGCGAAATTCCGTGAGATGAACCGGAAGGCCTTCGCCCTCGGGCGCGGCTGTAGTGAATAAATCTGCTTTCCGGGTGCGGAAAAAATGGAACATTGTGCATAGAACATGCCCGCGGGGATATCCCCGCGGGCAG
>OMZJ01000156.1 GCA_900315495.1 uncultured Lachnospiraceae bacterium | reverse complement strand
AATCCCCGTTGCAGCTGCAGGTGATTCCAGAGAGTTTCAGTATCTGTAAGGTGGAGAACTATAGCGGAATCGATCTTGACCAGCCCTTTGTCTTTACCGGAAGAACGGATGATGAAAAATCCCTCGTTTGCCCGACAGGCCTTGTGCCGGACAATACCGTCGAGAGGGCGGATAACTGGCGGATGTTCCGGATCTGCGGCGAGCTGGATTTTTCACTGATCGGCATTTTGGCAGAATTATCATCACTTCTGGCGGAGTTTGATATCGGCATCTTCGCCATATCGACATTCAACACGGACTATGTGCTGACAAAGGAAAAGGATTTTGACAAGGCGCTCAAGCTCCTTGCCAGAGCCGGATATGAGATCCTGTAATAAAAAAGACGGGAGAAGTACAACCTATGAATGTCAATTATAAAGTGAGCCATCCGCTCGTTTGATTTTGAGCCACTTCCGCTCATCTGAAAGTGAGCCACCTATGAGTTCCGTTTTGTATGTTCCAGCCTATAGGACTCTCCATTCATGTCAAGGATGTATGACTTGAATGTCAGACGGTCCACAAGCGCTGCAACCATAGCTGAATTCTCGAATAGCGATGTCCATTCCGAGAATGCCAGGTTTGTGGTAACGATGATGCTGCCACGCTCGCTCCTGTCAGCGATCACCTTGAAAAGAAGTTCTGACTGGTAACGGTCAAAACTGACATATCCCATTTCATCAAGGATGAGAAGGTCAACGCTGCGGATCTTCTTCTCGAGCTTGCCGAGGGAATAGTTATCCCTGGCTTCCATAAGCTCTGTTGAAAGAGATGCGGCGTTTTTAAACAGTACGCTCATACCGGACGAACAGGCTTTTAGACCAATGCCTATTGCTATGTGAGTCTTGCCCCTGCCGGGGTTGCCGATCATCACAAGGTTCTTTTTCTCATCAATGAATCGGCAGCTGGCAAGTTCGTTCATGAATACATCGGATATCTTGCCATCGTATCTGGAAAGATCGAGTTCATCAAGTGTTTTGGTGTATGGAAAACAGGCCTGTTTCAGCCGCCTGCGGTTGTTGTTCTCCTGGCGCTGCTCGTATTCACTTTTCATCAGCTTCAGCAGTAATTCATCAAACCCGGTGTCCGGATCACTCTGGCGGACGATATCCGGGTAATGCGAGAACGTTGGCACCTTGAGCTGTTTTGACAGCAGTTTTATCTGTTCGAGTATAAGATCAGTCATTTAACAGCAGCCTCCTTTCCGATGCAAAGACTATCGTACTTATGGAGGTCGACAGGCATTACGGTGACAACATCATTTATCACCGGAGCCGGATGCAGTCGCTCCCTGGCCGCATAAAAATGCAGGAGACCGAGAACGTGATCCCTTGAAGGCTTCTGTTCCCTCAGCTGATCCAGTACCTCGGCAGGGATGTTCTGTTTGACCGGAGCTGCATCAAAAACTGCACGGGGCCTTTTTTCAAGCAGGGGCATGTAATCGTCAAGGTGATAGGAAGTCTGATTCCTGCCCATGAGTCTGTCGTGGACGGAAATGAGATCTCCTTTATGGTATATCTCTATGGTCTCCGGATAGCCTTTTATGCTTACACTGAGACCAACATAGCAAACAGGTACAGAGTATATGTTCGTCCTGAACCTCACAGTAGAAAAGGCATTTACCCTTGCATCCGTACAAGTGGCTGTTTCAAAGGTATACTTGGGTAACGGTCTGAGGGTCTCGCGTTCCTTAGCCAGAAGGTCACGGACCTTGGCATTCCTGCTACGGATACTGGTGTCTTCATACTTAAGGCATCTTTCCAGCAACAGGGCATTGAGCTCGTGGATATCTGATATCCGGGGGACCGGAACGCAGATGTTCCTCCTTGCCCAGCCGACCAGGCCTTCGACAAGTCCTTTTTCATGACCTTCAGCCGGATTGCAGAACACTGCATCGTAGCCATAATGGGCGCTGAGTGCTTCATAACCGGACTGCATCCTGGCACATGCGCCGAAGCCGTCCTTTACTGCGACTTTGCCATTGTCAAAGATGACCCGCTTTGTTACTCCGCCAAGTATATCGAAGGTCCTTACTATGGCGTCATAGAAGCTTTCGGCGTTCTGGCGGTGATACGCAAGGACTACCGGCCTGCAGCTGTAGCAGAGCCTTGCACAGAAAAGGTTTATACGGACTTTTTGATCATTCTCATAAATGTCCGCTTCACCCCAGTCGATCTGCAAGGCATCACCGGGATCGAACTGAAGCGGTACATATGCCTGCGGAAGTGTACCACGTATCTCACGCACCTTGCGGCGGATCGTTGATTCACCTCCGGTAAAACCTTTTTCATCGACCAGACGGTCGTAGATACGCTTAGCAGTGTGCGTCTGCTTTTTGAATGAGACCTGCTGGTCTTCCTCAAGGCACTGTCTGATAAAGTCGACGACTTCATTAGTGATAACGCTGCATTCACGCGCTGGGGTTTTACGCTCCCAAGGAACGGCATCGCCTTCGCAATACTTAGCCACTGTATTGCGGGAGATCCCCATTGTTTTAGCTATATGCCGCTGACTTTCACCAGCGAGATAGCGCTGACGGATTTGCTTGTAATCATTCACTGTAATAACCACCTTTGATCACCTCTGAACAGATTTGATGTGTTCAGAGTAATGTCAAAGTGGCTCACTTTCAAGCGAGCGTTTTTAGGTCAAGTGGCTCACTTTTAGATTAGCATTTATATACAACCCTTGATGTAAGGGCCGCACTTCTCCCGGGTTTGATTTAATGGGCTTTTTCGGCGGTCTGCCGTTCCTGCTCTTCTTTTTTCTCCGCGTCATAAAGGGAGGCGATATTTCTCTTAGCGATTGCCAGCTCCTGGGCCTCGTCCCGGGCTTTACGGTAATCGGCATAGGCGGCCTTTTTGCCGGAAAGAATCTCGGCGTATTCAGCGGAAAGTTCCTTGACCTTCGGGATCTTCCGGACGCCCAGTTCATCAAACGCCTGCTTGGCAGCTTTATGCAGGGTGAGCTCCTCTCGGTGCGCTTCAAAGAACTTTTTGCTGTAACCGGCCTTCCGGTAAGCTTCATAAGTGCTGCGGGTTTTGGAGTAGTTGATGACGTGCTTTTTCAATGTGGCGATTTCGGCCAGTCTCTTTTCAGAGGCCTGGATGGTGGCCAGCAGTTCATCTCTTTTTGCGGCAGCGTCAGCGACGGCAGTGTGAAGACCTTCAAGACTGTCAATTCTGTGGTCCCGGAGGAACAGCAGCGTTTTTGACATCTCCTTCAGGTTATAGACAGTTGCCCAGCGGGCGTAGCCGGCTCCCTTTTCCTGCATTTTCTTCTGAATATCGATCAGGAGATTTACGGATCTTTGCTGATGGTAAGAATGAGGTCTTGCATCGTGCTGCCTGGTTCCGGCGATGATATCCCGGATGTCGGATTCCCGGTAACCCTCGTTCAGCGAATCCAGACGGATGAAGGTTTTCTGGTTCTTTCCCCTGACTGCGGTATGCTTCCCCGGCTTGATCTCATAGCCGGCAGCTTCCATGGCTCTGATAAAATCCTGAAAATCCTTTGGCTTCTCCGCCAGGATCTGGTCGATGTCCCGGCAGATGCCGGTCCGGATATTTTCTTTCTTCGGGAAGGTGGTTCGTTTCTCACGCTCCGAATAGGGTGCCGGCGTGATGACGGAAAGGCCATTTTCCAGACAGACAAGATCGCTCAGATGCTGCAGGGCAATGCCGGAGAACCAGAAGTTTTTGAACTTCCTGCTTCCGTCCATGGCCGTCGAATTAAAGACGATGTGGTTGTGTATATGGGCCCGGTCCGTGTGGGTTGCCACAATGAAGGAGTACCTGCCCTTCGTGAAGCGCATGGCCAGCTCATGACCGAGACGGTTGGCTTCCTCCGGCGTAATCTCCCCGGGTTTGAAGGATTGCCGGATCTGGTAGGCGATTACGTCCCGGTTCTGGTATTTCCCGGTGACCTGCGCGTACAGGCGTTTCTGCAGCATAAATTCCTCGTCAACCGTCATCGGATCACAGCCATAGGCAGTCACCAGTTCACCCTTTTCTGTCTTCTCCGGGTTTTTCGCATAGTCTGTCCGGGCGCCAAGGCTTCTGGCAACGGAGCGTCCTCTTGTTGCGTGCAATGCTATCAGTCTGACTGCCGCCATCGTTTCACTTCCTTTCATAGCGGCACAGGGACGATACCCCGCGCCGCTGTATTTCATTTACTGGATCGTCGCGAGTCTTGCCAGGATTTCCTTGGCAGCCTCCCAGATCTCATCCTGTTTCGCCTGCATATCGGCGATGTCTGCGCCATAGATTCCGTCACCGGAATTTGCCTTTTTCGCAATCTGGTTCAGGTTATTGGTGGCATTCCGGAGCAAGCGGATCATTTCATGGATGTCATCCATATCGAGTTTGACGATATAGCCGTCCAGAGACATTTTCCGGATGAAGGCGCTGCAGTTTTTGACGCCGGCTTCATCCATGCGCTGACGGAGTCGGTCGATTTCTTCTTTGTTCCACAAAACGTGCGTCTCATGATATCTGGTTTTCATACTCTTACCGGCACCTCCTCATCGCGCAGCAATCGGGGTCTGTGCTTTCTGGCTTCGGTTTCTGCTTTCTCTGCAGCCTTTGCAGCTTCAGCCTGTCTGGCTTTCAGGGCTTCCAGCACGGAATGCCGTTCTTCCGAAGCTTCCGATTCCCTGGCTTGCTGCCGGAGCGCTTCCGTCGGATCGGGCTGGGCGATGTTGTTTATAAGGCCATCAAAGGAATTATCGTTCTGTTCCACGGAATCCTCCACGGCTCGGAGGGCAGCGCGCTGCGGATCCCGTTCCGGGAAACGCTCCGGATGGAGGATGATCTCCACACGGTCACTGACCTGCGGATCATCAAAGACAACACCGTTCAGCCATTCCTCGCACTCATGCCATCCGCCCATGGTCAGCAGATTCCCGTAAGCACCGTAAAAGCGCAGGTTGTCCTCTGTGCTTTCCAGCGTGTCCAGTACATAGCCGGCAGCTTCCATGGCCGCGACCAGCTGATCCTTTTCCGCCGGGTGATTGTGCAAAGGCTCAGTATGAGCTTCATCCCATTTACTCATGATCTGCCTCCTTGTCGTCATAGACCGTGAAATCGACACCGGCAAAGTCGGTATCAGTGACGTTCTCCAGCTTCTTCACCATGCTCATGCACTGGGCGATCAGCTCCTCGTCCTGCATCATGCCCATCTCGTTCATGAGGGAAAGAATCGCCGTGCGGCGGGTGGATGTGTCAAATGCGCGGAGCAGGGTGATCTCTTCAACAGTAAACATTATCGTGTTTCCTCCTTCTGCTTTTTCGGTTTCCGGGATGCCTTCGGCTCCCTGGGTTTCGGTGTCTTTTCTCCCAGGTCCTTCAGGACGGATTTCTTTTCAGGCTCCGATGTGCAGGCAGTTTTCGTCTGAAGTCCAATGTCCGGTTTTGCCGGGTGAATGTCCTCTTTTCCTGCCTGAATGTCCGGTTTTGGCATATCCCGGACTTCTTTCTCCGTAAATCTGGCAGGAGCGGGACGCAGCTCATAATCGCCGGCTTCCTTTTCTGTCAGAGGCTTCTGGTACTCCACATATCCCCAGGCCTGGATCATGCCATTCTCTACCGGAATGCGGCTGTCGGCATCATAGTTGTGGACCTCCACGACCGGATTGTCCGGCGGCTTTGGAAACGTCCCGAGATCCACCGGCCGCTGTGTGGAGTAATAACGATAGGTACCGTTTTCCTGCAGACCGGGAACCGGCTGGTCAGGTTCCTTCGGCGGCATGAAAGCTGCAGCCGCTTCGGAGAACTCCTTTACCTCAGTGATCAGTGCAGCCGCCCTGGCAGAGCAGTCGCCATCGTCGTCAACAACCTCCTGAAGGAATTCCAGGATGCCCTCGACCTGCGTACCATTTTCCAGGAGCATTTCCTTGTTCTGCCGGACCACAGCCTCCCGGTCATCGACCGCATCGACGTAACCGTAGTAATCAAAGTCATAGGAGAGCTCATCCAGTTTCACGGCCAGTGTCTCAGCCTGGGCATCCAGCTCTGCCATTTTCTCCTTCTGGAGGATCTGCAGCTGCGTATCGATCCCGGTGATCAGCTCATCCGCCGCCGTCCGGATCCGGTCCAGGGAAGCTTTCAGCTCCGGCGTATCCTTGCCGGCAGACCATCCGGCGATATAGGCAAAGCTGTAATCACTGGTCTCGATACCGTAATGCTGGGCAACGGTGTAGGCTACCGACTCGGCCTCCACTTCTTTGGCGTTCCGGGTAAGGCGCGGTTCCTCCGGAGCCATTTCCTTCGGATCCTTCGAATGCAGATGCTGGTGCGTCATCTCGTGGATCAAGGTTTTGATGGTCTGGACCTGGCTCATGCCTTCCTGCAGCGCGATCCGGTGATCCACCGTGTGATAATATCCCTTGGCCCCGGAGTCGATCTGCTCAAAACCGATGGGAACCGGGCAGGACCGCTTCAGGGCTTCGAAGAACATCTCGTACTGCCGGACATCGCCGGTCAGCTCGTTTACACCGATGGAAGGGATCGGCTTTCCTTCCGTTGAGCGGACGTCAAATACATTTACAACCTTGAAAGCAGGAACCATGATTTCTTTCAGTTCCGTTTGTTTCGTCCCGTCCGGATTTAATCTTGCCTGCCCCGTAGAAGGGTCAATGACTGCAACTTCCATCTTTTTCTTGTATGGCGTAGGCGCCAGGATCCGGATGGCTTTTTCGCCTTTCATGACCTGCCTGCCAAAGTTCTTCTGCCAGGCTGTGTAGCCAGCTATAAGGGTGGCCTGGGGGTCTTGTAAAGCGATTAAGATAGTATTGTTCAGGGAATAATTGTGAAACCGTGCCATGACCTTAAGATAATTTTTGAAGGACTCTGAATTCATCATCTGGGCCACGCCAGCTTCTAGCTTGTCGGTGATCTCCTTGACCTTCTCGAACTGGGAAGGGTGCGATTTCTCAGCTGCCATAACCGTTCATCACCTTCCTTTCGGGACGCTGTGCTTCCTTACGTTTCTCAAATTCCATGGAAAACTGCGGCCTGCCGTCGGCTTCGGTGGAGAGGAGAAGATCCGCATTGTAGGTCTTGCCGGTCTTCTGGCTCTTGCAGTCCTTCAGCTTCACGCGGCCGTCCCTCAAAAGCTTCTCCACGACCTGAGGCGTCAGGCGTTTCCCGATCTTCGTGAAATACGCGTTGTCCTTCCACAGCACAAACCGGCACTCCCGGTTGCTGCAGAACCACCCTTTCTGTCTTTCCAGCACCTCCGCGCCGCAGTGCGGGCAGGTGCCGATCACTTTATTTCTGCTCATCAGTGCGTCTGCTCCTTTCACTTTTTCGTAAGTCGTTACCAGGCCCGCGATCATGCCCTCGATCCCGGACATGAATTCGCCGCCGTCCAGCTCACCGTGCTCCACCTGCAGGAGTTTCTGTTCCCATTCGGCCGTCATGGAAGCGGACTGGATCTGCTCCGGCATGACGGTGATCAGGGAGCTGCCCTTGTCGGTGGCAATGAGCTGCCGGGTCTTCTTATCGTCTTTCCTCTCGATGAAGCCTCGCTGGACCAGCTTTTCGATGGTGGCGGCACGGGTGGCAGGCGTTCCCAGGCCTTTGCGTTCTGCTTCATCCGGCGTTTCATCCGCACCGGCTGTTTCCATTGCGGAGAGGAGGGTATCTTCCGTGAAATGCTTCGGCGGGCTTGTCTTGCCTTCCTTTACCTCGGCGGCATCGACTTTCACCAACGTTCCTTCCGCAGGGACCGGCCCAGAAGCATCCTCATCCTTTTTCTTTTCGGGATAAAAATGCTGCCAGATGGCCTTCCATCCAGGGATCAGGACGGTCTTACCTTTTTTCGTGAATTCTTCGGCTCCGGAGCTGAGCTTCACGGTCATCTCCGCATATCGGTGATCCTCAGCCGCAGCACAGAGAAGCCTTGCGGATATCAGCTGCAGAACTGCCTTTTCGCCGGCAGAGAGCCCTGTAATGTCACTGTCTGCCATGGTCTTCGTGGGGATGATGGCGTGGTGGTCGCTGACCTTGCTGCTGTCAAAAATGGATGCCGGACGGACCGGATCCGTGCGAAGCGCATCGCCGTGGAAACCTAACTTTTCCGCAACAGAAGAGATCAGTCCCGGCAGCATTCCCCGCATGTCATCCGTCAGGTACCGGCTGTCGGTCCTGGGATAGGTGACAAGCTTCTTTTCATAAAGGCTCTGGGTGAAGTCCAGAGTCTGCTGCGCCGTGAACCCGAGGATCCGGTTCGCGTCTCGCTGCAGGCTGGTCAGGTCGTAGAGAAGAGGCGGCTTCTCCAGCTTTTCTTTGGTCTCGACGGTCCGGATCATGGCTTCTCCTTCCTCCTTGCAGAGAGCAGCGAGGTTATCGGCTACATCTTTTCTCTGAAAGCGGGGACTCGATGCGGTGATTCCGCCGGCCGTGATCTGCACGGTCCAGAAGGGCTCCGGCTTAAATGCGGCAATCTGGGCATCCCGCATTACCACCATGGCAAGGGTCGGCGTCATGACACGGCCCACCGCCAGGGTCTGGCCATACAGGCATGAAAAAAGCCGGGTGGCGTTCATTCCGACAATCCAGTCGGCCCGCTCCCGGCAAAGGGCTGCCTCATACAAGGCATCATATGCAGTTCCCGGTTTCAGCTTTTCGAAGCCTTCCCGGATGGCCGTGTCCTCCATACTGGAGATCCACAGCCGTTCAAAGGGTTTCTTACATCGGCACTGGTTGTAGACCAGGCGGAAGATCAGCTCGCCTTCCCGTCCGGCATCAGTCGCACAGACGAGGCTTTCGACATCCGGCCGTTCCATCAGGCCTTTCAGGATCTGGTACTGCTTGCTAGTTCCAGCGGACACCTCGTACAGGAAGCGCTCCGGCAGGATCGGCAAGTCCTCCAGCCGCCATTTGGCAAAGCGCTCGTCGTAGCGCTCCGGAGCGGAGAGTTCCACCAGGTGGCCGACACACCAGCTGACCAGGTATCCATTGCCTTCCAGGTACCCGTCCTGACGTTTCGTGGCACCGATGACCTTGGACAAAGACATTGCAACCGATGGTTTCTCCGCGATCACTAACTTGCTCATAGATTCGTATTCCTCCTTTTTCTGTTTTTGGAAATGAAAAAGCACCTCTGAGGGATAAACTCAAAGGTGCTATGTAATGTTGACGAGAAATCACATATTGATGCTATTTACAAGTTATCCGACTTTTTCAAACATATCCTTGCTTACCCCGCAAACCGGGCAGCACCAGTCGTCAGGAAGGTCTTCAAATGCTGTACCAGGAGCAATGCCACTGTCCGGATCACCCTTCTCCGGGTTATAGACATATCCGCAGGGGCCGCACTGATACTTCGCCGCATTGCCGGCATTTGAAATCATTTCTTCTGCAGCTTCCGGTTTTCCGATCAGTGTTGTAACAAGCGCCGGTATTCCGGCAAGGTCGGATTCTTCCGGATTCCACTGGGAGCGGATGTTTTCGTCGATCACTTCAAAGCCTGCGTTCTTCAGCTGCTCCTGCAGAAGCTTCACACTCTCGCCGCTCCATCCGTAGCAGCCAAACGCCGCCGCTTTCTTGTTCTTGAACTTAAGCTGTTTCAGGAATTCCAGCCAGCCTGCAACGCTGCTGAGATAGCTGTTGCTGACCGTCGGAGAGCCGACCACAATCGCTCTGGACTTGAACACCTCGGTCATCACTTCATTCTTGTCGGCCTTTGCGATATTAAATACCTTTACGACAGTTTCCGGACTCTGACGATGGATCTCCTCCGCGATCTTATGCGCGATTTTGGTGGTTCCTTCCCACATGGTATCGTAGGCGATGGTCACCTGGTCTTCCTGATAGGCATCCGCCCACTCCGCATATTTCTGTACGATCTGCAGCGGGTTCTCTCTCCAGATGGCACCGTGGGATGGGGCAATCATATCGAAGGTCAGATTAAAGCCGCTGATCTCCGTAAGCTTCTTCGTCACCAGAGGGGAGAACGGATTGAGGATATTGGCGTAGTACTTCATAGCCTCCTTCCAAAGCAGGCACTGATCCGCTTTGTCGTTGAAAAGCTCCTCCACGGCATAGTGCTGTCCGAAAGCGTCATTGGAGAACAGGATGTTGTCTCCGGTCATGAATGTGGCCATGCTGTCCGGCCAGTGCAGCATCCGCATTTCGACAAACACCAGCTGCTTACCGTTGCCGATCTCTACGCTGTCGCCTGTCTTGACCACATGGAAATTCCAGCCACGTTTCCCATACTGGCCTTCAATGCTTTTGACAGCATTGGCAGTGCAGTAAATCGGCGTATCAGGGATTTCCTCCATCAGTGCGGTAAGCGACCCGGAATGATCACATTCTCCGTGGTTTGCGACTATGAAATCGATCTTCTTCAAGTCGATCTCTTTCTTCAGGTTCTCCACAAAGTCAAACCGGTGCGGCGTCCAGACCGTATCGATAAGGACGGTCTTTTCTTCCTCGATCAGATAGGCATTCTGGCTGGAACCATTCATGATGGAGTAATCATCACCGTGAAAGCTCTCCAGCTCCCAATCAATATAGCCGACCCAGCTGACATTGCCCTTTACATGCTTTCTCATTCGCTGCCTCCTTATGCTTCTTCAATCGCACCGACAGGACATCCGTCCTTTGCTTCTGCAGCGCTTGCCAGCACTTCTTCGGGTACTTCCGTTTCAATAGCGGCAGCAACACCAGCGTCTGTCATATGGAAAACTTCCGGACAGGTTCCCTCGCAGAGTCCGCATCCGATGCATCCGTCATTAACGAAATACTTCATGTCTCATTCCTCACTTTCTATGTTTTTCAAAAGATTATTCCAGTGTCAGAAGCAGGGCCATCTTAAAGCGTTTCGTTGCCTTCACGGAATGAAGCCCCGCCTTGGCAAAGTGGAAATTCTCACCGGCCTTGATAGGATGGTCCTTTCCTTCGTAGCCAATCACGCCTTCACCGTCCAGAGCGAAGATCAGTGCTTCGCCGGGTGCTGCATGTTCAGAAAGACCGGTGCCTTCATCGAAAGCCATGATCACGAACTTCATCTTATCGTTATGTACCACATCCATGTTGACGATCTTTCCATCAACATAGGGAACAAGCTCCGCCAGCTTGAATACTTCGCCTGCTTTGATCGCTTCGTTCATTTTGTCATCCCTCCTGATTGATATTTCTGTATATACAGCACCTTCTGCTGTTCTCATGCCCACCGGTGTATCTGCCGGCGTAAGGAAACAGTCGCCTGTTACTAACGCCTTTTCCAGACCAGCTCCATACACTTCCATACTGCCGTCAGCCACTATTAGCAGCTTGTGATACGGATAGATTTCCGCGCTGATATCCGTGTTCCTCGCAAGGGAGAAATAGATGATATCATTCGCCCCGTTGTGTACTGCTTTGGAGATTGTGCACCCTGTTACGGGTATATTATCTTTCGCAATGGAGAATACCTCTCCAATCTTTTCGTTCATGGGATTACCGCCTTTATTGATGAGCCTCAATCACACTTTTACGTCCGGATTCTTCTCACCGAACTTTTCCTTCAGCATCTCGCAGATCTCGCTGCGCTCCCTGCCCTGCTTCTCCATGTTTTTGATGGTCTTATATGCGGCAAACAAAGTTGACGGCCCAATCTCGGAGCTGAAGTAACCGATTCCCTGATTCCATGCCAGCAGTTCGAACACATCATCCAGCGCTGCGCTGTCAAGTCCGTGGATGTAAGCCTTCACAAGTTCCCGTGTTGCCTGACGCATACGGCCTGCTCCGACTGCGTTGGTCAGAGAAAGCAACAACCGCATTTCATACGGCAGATAACGGTGATCATCATTCCAGGTCAAATCCCAGAAGTTGACCGCGATATTGCCCAGCTTCTCGTCGATCAGCGGCATATTGGTCAGCGCGGCAGGACGCATCGGGATGTCCTTTTCTTCCTGTTTGACTTCCACGCGGTAGAAGTACGCATGAAATTCCGCATCACCTTTCTGCTCGGTGTAGTGTTCATAGCCCAGGCCTTCCATCACCTCATAGAGGGGGATTGGGTCAAAGGACTGTACGATCTCGATGCCGCTTCCGGCAGGAGCCTGCATGGCCTGCTTTTTGATTCCCTGAAAGAAATTACCCTGAATTCCTCTGACATCGATGGTCTTGAATGTTTCAATCTTATCTTTCCAGTCTGTGTAACTCATTTCTGTATGTCCTCCATTCCGATGTACATGTATCTCAGTCCAGGATCCTTCCGTCTCTGGAGATCGTAACGACCTGCCAGGGGATGAACTTCCCGCTTGCCTTCAGCGCATTTTCCGCCGCCCTCTGCAGGCCGCCGCAGCAGGGAACCTCCATGCGAACGATGGTAACGCTTCTGATGTCGTTATCGCGGATGATGGCGGTCAGCTTTTCAGTATAGTCCACAGCGTCCAGCTTCGGGCAGCCGATGACCGTGATCTTGCCCTTCATGAAATCCTCATGCATGTTGACATAGGCATAGGCTGTGCAGTCCGCTGCAATCAGGAGCTTCGCACCGTCAAAGAACGGTGCCTGTGCCGGCAGGAGCTTGATCTGGCAGGGCCACTGGTTCAGCCGAGAGACAGCTCTTCCCGTGCTTGCTGCCGGTGCAGTATCCTGCATCTGTTCCTCTTCTTTATGGAACTGCATCATCCGGGAACCGGGGCAGCCGCCTTCGTGATGCATATGCTTCATCTCATCCATTTCCTTGCTCTCCTTAGCTCTCTTAACTGCTTCTTCATCGTATTCTGGCGCCTCGCGCTCCTCAAATGTGATCGCCCCCGTCGGACAGTTGGGCAGACAGTCGCCGAACCCGTCGCAGAAGTTCTCTCTGACCAGCTTTGCCTTTCCATCTATGATATCAATGGCACCTTCGTGGCATGCATCTGCACACAGCCCGCAGCCGTTGCACTTTTCTTCGTCAATGTGGATGATCTTACGAATCATGTTGGTTACCCTCCTCGTTTATTCTGAGATGAATATACCCGATGATTACCAAATAATCTGTATCCCGAGATACAGATTCTAAAAATTTTTGGTGTATAATAGAGATATCAATCGCCCGAAGGGAGAATCACGATGGATTATTCCGTACTGGAGAAAAGTACTTTGTTTTCCGGCGTACCCGCTTCCGAATTACGGAAAGCGCTGGAGAACACACCGCATCATATACAGTGTTACGATAAGGGAGAAATCATCCTCCATCTGATGGAGCCCGCCGCAAAGGTCGGCATTATTCTGGAAGGGCGGGTTGAAGCACAGAAGTCTTTCCCGAACGGCAGTCAGATCAACGTATCCGTCCGGGAGCCAGGAGATATGATCGGTCCGGCTGCTGTGTTTTCAAAAAGCCGGAAATATCCCTGCGATATCGTTTCGCTGGAGCCGGCCACCATTATGATGTTTCGCAGGGAAGACCTGATGAGGCTTATGCAGAAAGACGTGCGGATCCTGGAGAATCTGACCACAGAGATCGCCTCAGCGACCTATATGCTGCAGCAGAGGCTGGAGCTTCTTTCTTATAACGGTATCGCCCAGAAGGCTGCCTTCTGGCTTCTGATGCAGGAACGTCAGACGGGCAGCAATAAGGTGCGTATTCCAGAATCCGTCTCTAAATGGGCAATGCTGATGAATGTCTCCCGTCCCTCGCTTCACAGGGAACTGAAGAGACTGGAAGACCAGTCGATTATCGCATATGCTTCGCCGATGATTACCATTTTGGATTCGGATGCGCTGCAGGATGTGCTGAGTGAATAAATGAAAACGCCTCTGAGACTTAACAAACTCGGAGGCGCTATGTAATCATTATACTGTTTTACCGGATTGGTTTTTATTTCAAGAGTTTCCTGATCTGGACATCCGATGCATCAGGGAGGAGTCTGGCCAGATGTTTTCGCACCCGTTCATAGGATTCCTCCGGAGTACGCTGATATACGGTGCTTCGGAACTCCGGGCCGAACCAGACCTCCGGCGTAGAGTATTCCGCCACGCCCCAGCCGTAGGTATCACCGTGTTTGTCCCGCATATATTTAAAGTCGCTTATAAGCACATAGCACTGCTCCTGCAGATGTGTGATGATGGTTTCAAATCCCTTATTCCCGCCCTTGCGGTAATCACCGGCCTGCTTCAGTTCCTTTGACAGCACCGGGGCGGATGCTTCTATCAGGTCATACAGCCGTTTGTCCCTGTATGAGACCAGTTCATCCTCGAACCGGGCATCAAAATCATAGCCGTCCCGTCTGTAATTTGCAAAATCAGGAAAGCATTTCCGGCTGACAAAGACGGCCTTCTTCCCGAAGAACTTGCCGTAGGCACATCCGGTCTCCCGGATCACTGGGCCTTTCCACTCCCATACGCCTTCTTCATCCGTGAACCAGGCCTGCGGGGCAACATGCTCCTCTACGGAAAAGCCAGAGATCTCATTTTGGAAAAGGGGAAGAAAGCCGCAGTCCTCCACGGCCCGGCAGAGATCTTCCTTTGTCCGTATTTCATAGTCGATCATAACTTTTCCGTGTTTTCCTTCAGTATCTGCTCCGGATCAGCACCATCAAGATCCAGGCCAACCGCACGGATCTGCCTGATTTCGGGGATCCCATAGTATCCCTGGGCCAAAGCCCTCACATAACCGAAGCCAAATTCGTCCGGTACATGGCTCCCGCCGGCTGTCGTGACAAATATAAGTTCCCTCGCCCGGCACAGGCCCTGCGGAATTCCTTCCGGAGTATATGTAAAGGTGATGCCAGGCACATTGATATGCTCGAAATACTGCTTGAGTGCTGCCGGGAATGACAGGTCCCAGTACGGCGCGGCAATCACGATCCGCTCCGCTGCAGCGAACTGGTTCGCCAGGGTAAACATCGGATCGGAAAATTCCCTTTCCTCAATCAGGCTGTCCCTATGAGCAAGATAGTTCTCGTCCGTCGCTGGGAAATCGATATCTTCCAGACGGACTTCCGTAAAAGGCTCATCCAGTTTCTTAAGCAAAGCATCTGCCAGACGTCTGGTTCTGGATTCCTTTCTGACACAGGCATTAATAAAAAGAATCATTCGCAGTCAATCCTCTCGATTTTAATAATCATTGACATGAAGGTACTATTCGCCCTTTTTATCGTCGTCAGACTGTTTGTTCGCGCGAGAGGACATCGCTAAGAATACGAACGCAGCCACAAAATCTCCGTATGCGATCGGCCTTGATACAGCCCCCGTCATAAGCATTGTTATTCCGACTGCAAGAAATACTATGCCGAAAATCAGATATCTTTTTGCTTTCTCTTTCATATTGAGTGTGCTCCTAACCATGCATATTGATCATCCCGACAGCTCACAAGGTGACGAATCCTTCAGTCCCATGTCTTCCAGACATCCGGCTGATAGCCGACCGTGGCCTGACGGCCGTTGCGAACGATGGGCTGCTTCAGGACGGACTGATTTTCCAGTACCTTCTGAGCCTTGTCCTCGGCAGCGATATATTTGATCAGTGCCAGCAGGTCCTTATCTTTGCAGTCCTGATCGATCATGGCCTCCAGCCCGCCGACCGCCTGCATTACAGACTGGAACTCGCCCTTGCTTAAGCCCTTTTCCTTCAGGTCCACGGACTGGAACTTGATTCCGCGTTCTTTGAAGAAACGCTCCGCCTTGCGGGTGTCACTGCTTTTCTTTGTGCCAAAGATCTGGATATTCATACCTTACCTCTTAGTTCCTCACGGAATACGGAATCCAGCAGGGCCAGACCGGATGTCGTCCGGAACACATTCTTGCGGAACTGCTCAATACTTTTCCGGTAACGTTCGCTCTCGTCAGCATTGACCAGAAAATCCGCCTCCAAAAGGATCTGGTAATCCGGACCGTCTGCACCGCTGTAAGTGTGATGATGGGTCACAATATATATGATTCTCTCCAGCTGGGCTTCCGGAAGGTCCGTACCCATAAAGAATTCCCGCAGGAGCGGTTCGCTTTCCGCTTCCTGGAGATTTCCGGCTGTACTGCCATACTTCTCCCTGCAAAGCGGACAGGCAATGTCATGTACGATGGCACTCGCTTCCAGGATATACTGTGTTTTATCATCCAGACCTTCCATCAGGCCGATGGTCCTCGCGAAAGAATGCACCTTCATAAAGTGGTTGATATCGTGATGGCTGCCATCTGCCAGGTCAATCATCTTCTTCATAATCTCTTCGATCCGCATAATAAGCACTCCCTTTATCTCCATTTCCCAGCCGGCTGTTTCATCTGAAACAATGGCCAATATTACTAAAAGTCACATAAGAATCCGTCTTTAGTAATTTATAATTCTCTTGGCTGAAAGAGGTTATCCACGGTGTATCCTTCTGCGGACAACACGGTTAGGGCTTTCTCAAAGTTTTCTGCTTTTACAAGAATATAATCTGTGTTGAAGGTCGATACCGCAAAGATCCCGATCCCATTATCCGCGAGGATTCCGGTCAATTTAGATAAGATTCCAATAAGGGAGAAATCAAGAACTCCCTCTATGCGGAATCCTTTCCATCCATCATCGCGCTCCAGCGTTTTGGCTGGTACGTCTTCAGTCTTGCAGACAAGCGACAATTCTTCATCTGTTTTGCCAATGAAGAAAAAGTCTGTTGTCAAGTCTATATCCATAATCCCATCGACCTTGCAAACGGTCAAATCATATTCCAGTTTCTTTAGTTCCATATGTCCCTCCGTCAAATCCCGAGTCGGGCCTTTCTCACCTCGGCTTTCCGCAATCATACCATACGATCTTTAATAAATTGTGTCAGAATGTGCAGAAAAACAGATTTTATGTACTAAGGCGGCTTTCGCCGCCTCTTTGGCTCACAGCTCCGGACCTTTCTTTGCCCTGGACTTGGCCTTAGGAGTCTTTTCCGGGGAGAGCTTGGCCGCCGTGTCCTTCACGAGGGCATCCAGCTTCTCCCTGGCTGATTCCCGGGGCTGGGCTTCTTTTGCCTGCGGAGCTTTTGCCTTGTAGGCCTCGACCATTCCCTTCAGCTCCTTATTCGGAACCTTGGTCTTCTGGTCCTCCCAGATGTTCTTTCCGGCTTCATCCTGCCCGGCGAGGACCGGCTTGCTTACCACGGTAGTGCCTTCCGCCGGGATCTTGGCCCAAAGGCCTTTGCCGTACTGGTTCTCGTGAACTGCCTTGGCCGGCAGCACGAAGCTGGCCCAGGGAGTTTTGTCCGACTGGTCCTGGTTCGGGATCATGATCCGCATGAACTCACGGCCGTCCTTCGACTGGAAGGGCTCTGCCAGTCCCTTGCCGAACTTGATGGTTACTTCCTCGCGCTTTGGTGCCTGGGCTTCCTTCGCCATCTGGGCTTCCGCCTCCTGTACGAAATCCGGTACCTGCACATTGTCTCTTGCATTCTCAGGCATTTTTGTTCCTCCTTCGTGGGTTGGGTTACTGTCCGCGACACGGAGGATGTCCTCCGCCGTCATGGAAATGATCTGGTTGCTGAAGTCTGCCAGCTGCTGTTCCCTCAGGCTGCAGAAATGTCCGTTTCCGCCTCCGATCACGATGTGGTCCATACAGGGAATCCCCATGATCTTGCCGGCTTCGATCACCTTTCTTGTGGTCGTGATGTCGTCCTGAGAAGGTGTCACATCGCCGGACGGATGGTTGTGAAGGAGCAGGAAAGAGTTCGCATTGCTCATGAGTCCTGACTTCAGGATGTTGGGAATGGCGGCGATCGAGGTATTGATGTCCCCGACGCTTACCACGTTGAAGTTGATCGGCTGCAGCCTGGCATTCATGTTGACCACGCAAAGGACCTCTCGGTCATACTGGCTCATTTCCCTTCTCATCACATCCAGGGCTGCCGCAGGAGTGGAGAGGGGCTGATCCGAATAAAGCGGATGCCCCTCAGCAAGGCGGATGCAGACTTCCTTCAGCTTGTACCGTTTCGGCTTAGCGTTCTCTGTCATCCCGGTCCTGTTCGTCCTCCCTGTACTCAATGGTGATGCTCACGATCTCGTCATCCGGCATGAAGCGGATATAGTCGCGGAGCTCCTGCGGGGTCATGACAACCTTCATCACACTTCCTCCGGATCGTCGGCGTCATCTCCGAGGATCTCATCCTCATAAGGATCCCCGCCGGCATCACTGACGACAACGATATCGTCATCACCGTCCGCGTCATCCTCACCGGCACCGTAGTCCTCGTCATCATCGTCATCCGTGTAATCCGCGTCGGGATCCGGAGTGTTTACTGCCTGCTTCTTCTTTTTGGTCTGGACATAGAACCATCCGCCGCCGGCTGCCGCGATGACAAGCGGGATAAGGAGAAGCGGAAGCATGCTGCGGGACTTGCCGGATTCCTTTTCTTTCTCAGCATCCGGATCTGCTTCGGATTCTTTCTCAGCAGCTTCCTGGGCGGCCTTTTCAGCAGCTTCCTTCGCTGCCTGCTCCGCCGCAAGCCGCTCGTTGTAGATGTTCTGGTCGTCTTCCTCCATCAGGGTGAAGAGGTCGCGCTCATCCACGAGGTTAAGGAAGTGGACATTTTCCTCGCCCTTCTCGTTGCGATCGATGATCAGGTAAAAATAGTTGCCGGCCTTGGTGACCAGGGTCACGAACTGCTGGCCTTCGCCGGTAATGGGACCGATATCGTCCACCAGGGAAAGGTTCCCGTCAGGCGTCAGGCCGTGGACCTCCGGAACCGACTGGGGCTCTTCCTCAAACATCCCGGAAAAGAGGGAAAGGAAGCCCGCCATCATTTCCCCGTCGATATCAAAGGTGTAGCCCTCGGGGGTCTCCTCCGGTGTGATGTCGTTCAGCTCCAGATATTTCCCGCAGACATAGCCGTACTTTGCCGGAAACTCCAGCTGGTACCAGCCGTTTTCCTCCTTCATGACCTGTACTTCGGTGCCGTTGGCCAGGCTGTTGATGATATCGAAACCGATGCCGGGGCCAGTACGGACATTCAGGTTGCTGCCGTTGGTGCGGACATGCCCGGTCTGAAGCGGATCCTCCTCCGGCTCATCGCCGTCGACGGCAACGGTAACGGTAACGGAAGTATCGGTTACCGTCACATGCAGGGTCGGCAGGAAATACGCCAGGAGCTTCGGGTTCTTTAAGAGCACTTCCATGACCTCCGGGTCCAGCTCTGAAAGGATCTCCGTGTAGATATCCAGGTTCACGCCGGGAATGCTGGAAAGATCCAGTGAGCTTAAGTCAAAGGGCTCCGCCTTTTCCTCGCCATCGTAAACCTCAGTTTCGGCCTCTTTGTCTTCTGCATCGGCATCAGCATTTGTACCAGTTTCGGCAGTTTCCGTAACTGCCGAAGTTCCTTCGCCACTTTTCTCGGCAGGCCCATCCGTCTCTGTCACCGCCGTAGTCTCCGCCGAAGCCGTCTGTTCAGGATCATTTCCCTGGGCAAAGGCTGTTACTGTGGGCATGGCCGCAGTCCCGATCATTACAGCCGCAAGAACAGCGGCGATTCTCATTTTCATCATCCTTCGATTTCCTCCTTCTCATCATCGATCTCGTCCAGATAATTCTCTTCATCGTCAGGGTCGCTTTCCGCCACAACAGCAGATGCCGGAAGGGAATAGGGCAGTCCCGAAGAAGCTGCCCGGATCAGTTCCGCCAGCTGCTCCGGCGTGAGATTTGCCGCGTGCACCATGTCGTGGATGCAGGTGTTCTCGGCTTCCTTGTAGCGGCGCTCCAGGTCCTTGACCTTGGATTCCCATTCGTCCCGGCGCTTCCGGGCCTTTTTAAGCTCGTCCCGGAGCCGGTTCAGTCTCGTTTCGTCCATTTCGTCCTCCTTTTTGGATGAAAACGGCCGCCTGCCGGACTTAAGGCAAACGGCCGAAACAATAAAAGTGTGACTGCCAGTAGCTGGTTTCACAGCTGGCGTACTGGATGGGCTTCCCGCAGTGCAGCATCATCCCGTCTCCAACATAGATGCCCACATGCGAGGCGCCGCTCGTGTTGTAGGTTCCCTTGAAAAAGATCAGGTCACCCGGTTTCGCTTCACTCCTCGAGATGATCCTGCAGCACTGGCGGAGACCTTCCGCCGTCTGCCGGCCGACACTCCAGCCGTTCCCGCAGTGATTGACCACCCAGGAAACAAAGCCGGAGCAGTCAAAGCTCGTGCTGGGGGAAGAGCCGCCCCAGACATACGGATAGCCAAGGTACTTTTCGCCTTCCGCGATCATCCGCCGGAACTTTTCGTCAGTCAGGGCCTCTCCGGGGATGTCATAGTGCAAAACATCCTCGACTGCCACTGCGTAAGGGTTGTCCCCGAAGACTTCCTTCCGGTTTCCGTAGGTCTGCATCAGCACCGCGTACCGGGACATTTCATCTTCGGTGAGACCGGCTTCCATGATCATTTTTCCGAGACCGTTGTTCTTCAGGGTTACGTTGAGGATGTAGTACTCGTACTCCTCAGTTTCGGTCCAGGTATCCTCTTCACCGGTCTCCGGATCCGTGGAGGAATGTTCCACCTCCCTGGTCCGGATTTCGACTTCCTCTTCAATGGTCAGCTCATACTGGCTGTCAAAAAGCTCCTGCAAGGTGCTCTGGACCTGGTCCCTCTTATAGCTCTGGAACAGGATTGTGAGATAGGATGCCAGCTCATAGGGGTCATGGCCGATCTGGTCCGAGTGTATACGGTACTCATCGTAGCCATCGTACTCATCCCGTATATTGTCCAGCCTTTCCTGCAGTTCGGCTTCCATCTCCTTATAGTCCTCCTCGGCGCCGACGATGTCGGCATCATCCGCCGTGTAGGAAGTCCCGACCACCAGGTTCGTGCTGCTCTGGAAAAATGCGGAGCAGGAACCCATGGCGCTGGCAACGACCATGATCGTAAGGAGCAGGCCTCCTAACAGCAGAATCGTGTGGCTGTGGGAGGAGATGAATTCCGCCATCCTTTCCAGGACGTTCTTTGTCTCTCTCGCTGCTGTCCCGGCGCCCTTTGCTGAAGCCCCGCCTGCCGCCTTTCCGGCACCGGCCGCCGCGCCTGCGGCATCCCCGGTACTTTTCCCGGCTTTGGCTGCCGCGTATTCCTTTTTGATCGCCTGCTTCTGACGCCAGCGGGAGAAGGCATTGGATGCCGTATCCCCCGCAGTGTCTGCCGCCGTCTCCGCAGCCTGCGTTCCCGCATTGGCCGCTTCCACGCCGACGTTATCGTCACTGTTCTGATCGATCTCGGAACGGACCTTTCCTTCCGCAAGCTGGGCGGCGCGGCTTGCAGTGGGCTTCTTCCTGGCATAGCGTTTCTGCTGCTTTACCCGCTTTGCCTTAGCGGAGAGCGGTTCCTCGTCCGCAAAGACCGCCTTTTCAAACCGCATCTTCTCGGCTGCGGCCTTCTGCGCGGCAGTTTCACTCCGGAGCTTTGCCCCGGCGGCTTTCTTCGCCTTGCCTTCGGTGTTCAGCTTTTCACCGAGGTTGCTGCTTTTGCCGGGACGGTCCCGGCTGAATGCTTCTTTGTCCATGGGTTACGCCTCCTTTGCTTCCGGTGCGATCTCGGAGAGCCTCGTCGTCATGATCCGGTAGAGCTCCGTATCCTGCGGGAACCGGTCCACAAACGGCAGGATCACATTTCCGTAGAACAGCAGGCCTTCACCTTCGCCGGAGTGCGTCACATAGGAGAGCTGGTGCGGCGAGATATTGAGCTGCTTTGCCAGGATCTGCCGGTCGCCGGCGGCCTGGTTCAGCATATAGATGAAGTCGGAGTTCTCGAAGATGTTCTCTACTTCCCTTGAGGAAAGCAGGTCCTTCACGTTCTGGGTGATGCCCGTCGGAATGCCGCCCCATTTACGGAACCGCTTCCAGATCTCGACGCTGTAGGCGGCGGTCTGTTCCTCCTTCAGGAGGAGGTGGAACTCGTCCATATAGTAGCGGGTGGACCTGCCGGCCGAGCGGTTCTCCGTGACACGGCCCCAGACCTGGTCCTGGACGATCAGCATGCCGAGCTTTTTCAGCTGTTTGCCGAGCTCCTTGATGTCGTAGCAGACCAGGCGGTTCTGGATATCGACGTTGGTACGGTGGTTGAAGAGGTTCAGGGATCCCTTCACATAGATCTCCAGCGCCGTCGCCACATGGTGGGCTTCCTTTTCCTCCTGCTGAAGCAGTGCGTTGTAAAGGTCCTCCAGGAGCGGCATGTTTTCCGGCACCGGATCCTCGAAATACTTCTGGTAGATCTGGTGGACGCAGCGGTCGATGACCGTCTTTTCCACCGGCTGCAGGCCTTCTTTTCCACCCACCACCAGCTCACAGAGGGACAGGATGAAGTCGGCCTTGAGTGCCAGCGGGTTATCTTCATCGGAATAATTCTGGTTGATGTCCATGGGGTTCACGTACTGGGTGCTGGCAGGAGAGATGTGGATTACTTGTCCTTTCAGTTTCTGCACCAGCGCCGTGTATTCCGCCTCCGGATCACAGATGATCACGTCGTCATCCGTTACCAGGAAGGCGTTGGCGATTTCCCTCTTCGCGGAGAAGGACTTACCGGAACCAGGCGTACCGAGGATCAGGCCGTTCGGGTTTTTCAAGGCCTTCCGGTCTACCATGATGAGGTTGTTGCTGAGGGCGTTCAGACCGTAATACAGGGATTCCTTCCCGGACTGGAACAGCTCCTGGGTAGTAAAGGGTACAAAAATCGCCGTGCTCGACGTGGTCAGGGCGCGGCGGATATCAATGAGGTTCCTGGCAAGGGGCAGGCAGCTCATGAGGGCATTTTCCTGCTGGAAGTCAAGCCTCCGAAGCATGCAGTTATGCTTCTGGGCGATACTGGACGCCTGGAAGACGTTCGTTTCCAGCTCCTGCTGGGTCTTGCCGGTATTCATGATCAGCATGGTGACGAGGAACATGCGCTCGTTCTGGCTCTGCAGTTCCTTGAGGAGCGACTTCGCGTCTTTTCCGTAAGTGGCCAAGTCCGAAGGGATGATGTCCATGTCGTAACCTGACCGGACTGCCTTTTTCTGCTCCTCGATCTTGGACCGGTCAAGCTCCGTGATGGTGTGCTTGATGGTCTTGATGGCCTCCGTCTGGTCGACGGACTGGATGTGCATCGTGATGATCTGGCTCGAATCCATGTCCAGGAAGTCTTTCAGGAGCTGGTCGGAAAGGTCCGAGGCCGTAATGGCGAGATAGCTCATGGAACCGTACAGGCTCCCCATCTGGAAAACGCGGCTCCCGGGGAAGGCGAATGCCATCGGCGCGATGAAGTCCTTCACCGAAAGGCCGGAACCAACCAGCCATTTCCAGTCGAAGCGGAACTTATCCTCCACATCGCCCATGTGGAACATGTCATGCATGAGCTTTAAGCGTTCCTTTCCGTTCAGAATCTGTGCCCGGACGCCAAGCTGGCGGAAGTTGTTCATCAGGTCGTTCTGGACATGGGCGAGCCTCGGCTTTGCCTGGCGGATCGAATCCGCCTCGATGCCGAAGGTCAGGTACTTGGTCTTCGTGAGGCCGTTGTTTCCCTGGGAAAGCTGGGTCTTCAGCATCTCCGAATACTCCTCCCGGACATCGTCAAAGCCGTCATGGGCCAGGGGGATCCGGATGCTTGCCTCGAAGCTTTCGGCATCCGTCGCCATGTTCATGAAGGAAAGCTCAAAGTGGATGGAGCTGTCGAAAAAGTTCAGGAAACCGCACCATTCCTCGAAGATCGCGGTCTTGTCCTCCTGCTGGGCCAGCTGGTAGTTGATGTCCTGGAACTGGATGGTCTTTGTGT
>OMZJ01000017.1 GCA_900315495.1 uncultured Lachnospiraceae bacterium | reverse complement strand
ATGAACCAGACTCCAGGCGGAATTCTCCCCATTTGACCGGCTGCCATCCGTGCATCTTTGCATGGATCAGCACGCCGTCCCTGCATGGAAAAACAGGCCGCATACCAGCCCGGTATACGGCCTGCAGAGATAAGCTTGCAGAGATCAATCAATGGCTGTTTCCCATCCTGTCCCGGAGCACCTCGGCAGTCTTCCTCGGCTTCTCCCGAATCCACGGCCGGCGGAGTTCTTTACCGCTCCTCCCGGAAGTAGGGAAGACCCAGGGAAGCCGGCGGCTGGTCCTCCCGCCGCTTTCTCATGCTGGTGAAGACCAGTACCACGATCGTCACCACGTAGGGAAGCATCTTAAAGATTTCCTGGGCATCCCGTGTCAGGCCGGGGATGTAAAGATACAGGATGTACAGCGCGCCGAACACGATCGAGCCCCAGATCGCGTTGACCGGCTTCCACAGCGCAAAGATGACCAGCGCGATAGCCAGCCATCCGCGGTCGCCGAAGCCGTTGTTGGTCCATGTTCCGCCGGAATACTCCATGACAAAGAACAGACCGCCCAGGCCCGCGATGGCGGATCCGATGACCGTCGCCAGGTATTTGACCTTTGTGACGTCAATGCCGGCAGCATCCGCCGTGCCGGGGTTCTCGCCGACCGCACGCAAACTCAGGCCCTTTCTCGTCCGGAACAGGAACCACCCCATGACAATCGCCACGACGACGGCAAAGTAAGTGAGGAACCCGTAGGAAAACAGAAGGCCGCCGATTACCGGAATGTTCTTCAGTCCGGGAATTCCGGTGCGGAACGCCGAAGCGGTTCGAGACACCGAGATCTGCCCCGCGCCACCCGCAAGCTTTGCGAGGGATCCGCCGAAGAAATTGCCGAATCCCGTGCCGAAGGTCGTCAGCGCAAGGCCGGTGACATTCTGATTCACCCGCAGCGTAATCGTCAGAAAACTGTAGATCAGGCCGCCCAGGGCACCGCAGGCAAGGGCACAGAGCAGCGCGATCAGAAATCCAACAAAGGGGATCGGGCTGGCCGCATTCTTTTCGTACAGGAATGCGCCGATCAAACCGGCAATGCCGCCCATGTACATCACGCCGGGAATGCCCAGGTTGAGGTTTCCGGATTTCTCCGTCAGGATTTCTCCCATGGCTCCGTACAGGATTGCAATTCCCTGGCCGACCGCTTTCTCGATAAAGATCAGAATCACTCCCATGATTATGCCTCCGCAGCTGACCGGTGGAGCCGGTACGTGATGAAGAAATCGCTGCCGATGATAAAGAACAGCAGGATTCCGGTGATGATATCGCCGATGTTTTCCGACAGGTTGAACTGCGAGGCGATCTGAATCGTTCCATTCTGCATGAAGACCAGGAAGAAGGAGACCAGAAGCATCCAGAACGTGTTGAACTTTGACATCCAGGCCACGATGATGGCGGTGAATCCCCGCCCGCCGGCGGTACTGGTGGAGATGGTGTGACTGGATCCCGCCACAATCAGGAATCCCGCGATCCCACAGATGGCTCCGGAGAGGGCCATCGTCCGGATGATGACCTTGCGGACATTGATGCCGGCGTACCGCGCCGTGTTTTCGCTCTCCCCGACAACCGCGATCTCATAGCCGTGCTTGGTCCTGCGCAGATAGAAGAACATCAGGACAGCAAATGCCATGACGATGATCACGATCCACCCGTAATCCGAGCCGAACAGTTTCGGCAGCCACCCGGCCTTGGTCGCCCGGTTGATGGTTCCGACCTTGTTGGAGCCCGCCGGATTCTCCCAGAGAATGATGCAGTAATTGACGATCTGGGAAGCGACATAATTCATCATGAGGGTGAACAATGTTTCATTCGTTCCCCAGTGTGCCTTGAAGAAGGCGGGAATCATGCCCCAGACGGCGCCGGCCGCCGCGCTGGTCAAAAAAAGGACCGGGAACAGGATCCAGGCCGGGATGGTATCCCCGTAATGGATCATGATGGCAGCCGTCAGAACGGCTCCCGCGAGGACCTGCCCCTCTGCGCCGATGTTCCAGAATCGCATGCGGAACGCCGGCGCCAGTCCGATCGCAATCACCAGAAGAAACATTGTGTCGCGGATCGTCACCCAGAGGCGTCTTGTCGATCCGACAGCACCCGAGACGATTCCGCCGTACACAGCGATCGGATTCATCCCGGTGAGAAGGACGATCACGACTGCGCAGACGATCAGGCCCAGCGCGACCGCTGCGATCCGGATCAGCGCTGCTTTCCAGAAAGAAATATTCTCGCGGCGGGACATCATCCATCCGCCGGACTTTGCTGCCGATGCAGAGTCAGCCATTTGCGCTCCCTTCTCTCAGCCCGGACATCATCAGGCCGATCTGCTCCTTGGTTGCCGTTCTGGCATCCACAATTCCTGTGACCTGTCCGCCGCACAGCACAAGGATGCGGTCGCAAAGCGCCAGCAGCACATCAATGTCCTCGCCGACGCAGATGATGGCGGTGCCCTCCTCCTTCTGACGGTTCAGCAGGCCGTAGATGGTATAGGACGAATTAATATCCAGTCCGCGGACCGGATAGGCGACCATCAGCACCTTCGGGCGGACCGCAATCTCACGCCCGACCAGCACCTTCTGGACATTGCCGCCGGACAGGCTCCGCACCGGTGTGGAGACAGACGGCGTCATCACCTGCAGCTCCGAGATGATCTGTTCTGCCAGGGACTTCGGTTTCCGGCGGTTCGTGAAGATCCCGGCTCCCTCATTGTAGCCGCGGAGCATCATGTTGTCGGTCATGCCCATCGAGCCGACCAGGCCCATGCCGAGCCGATCCTCCGGCACGAAGGAGAGGCGGATGCCAAGCCTTCGGATCGCATCCGGCGTCATGTTGGTGAGCTCATGCTCCCACTCCCCGGCGGGCGGGATATAGCGGATGGAACCGCCCACCACCTTCTGCAGTCCGGCGATGGATTCCAGAAGCTCTCTCTGCCCGCTGCCGGAAACCCCGGCGACGCCGAGAATTTCCCCGGAATTCAGGGTAAAGCTGACATCGTCCAGCGTCCGGACCATCTCCCGGTTCACCACCGTCAGATTTCTGACCTCCAGGCGGACTTCCTGATTCTTCGGCTCCGGGCGCGCAATGTTCAGCTCCACCTTGCGTCCCACCATCATCTCGGTGAGAAGGCTCTCGGTGGCATCCTTCGTCTCCACCGTTCCGATGTACCTGCCCCGCCGGAGCACGGCCACCTGATCGGAGATCTCCAACACCTCCCGCAGCTTGTGCGTGATGATGATAATCGAGTGCCCGGCCTCCCGCATGTTCCGGAGCACATCAAACAGCTTCTCCGTCTCCTGCGGGGTCAGAACCGCGGTGGGCTCGTCCAGGATCAGGATATTCGCCCCGCGGTACAGCTGCTTGACGATCTCCACCGTCTGCCTGGCCGATACCGGCAGTTCGTAGATTTTGGCCAACGGATTCACGTCAAAGCCGTAGCGGCTGCACAGGTCACGGATTTTCCAGCTGACCTCGTCCATATGCAGCACCATGCTTCCGTCCATGCCGAGAATAATGTTCTCGGCCACGGTCAGAACATCAATCAATTTGAAATGCTGATGCACCATGCCGATGCCCAACGCCAGGGAATCCGCGGGATTCCGGATGGAAACCGGCCTGCCGTCCACCAGAATCTCACCGGCATCCGGGTGATAGATTCCGGAGATGATATTCATCAGCGTAGTTTTCCCGCTTCCGTTCTCGCCAAGAACGGCGAGAATCTCTCCCTTTTTCAGTTTCAGACTGACATCGTCGTTTGCGGCCACCGAGCCGAAATGCTTGGAGATGTGCCGCAGTTCAATCGCGTAATTTTCTTCCATTGTCCCCTCTGCCGCTTTCGCCAGATTCTTTCCGCCGCCGTGCGGGCGCCCGGTTTTCTTCTTCCCGCAGGGGCATGTGCCCGGCGGCTGCCGGCGGGCACCGCTCTTCACGCTCTCTTCCGCGAGAAAAAGGGCGAAGCCGCTGCCGGCTCCGCCCTCTGAAAGATGTGTGTCTTATTCAGCGACAGTGATGCCGTCGATGATGATGGCAAATGCCGGAGCAGATCCGAAGCCCGCTGCCACGTCAGACTCATGGAAGTAGCCGTCGAAGACATACTTGCCGAACTGATCGTTCGCATCGCTGTTGTCCTTGAGGTAATCCTCCAGGCTCTGTCCGCCGACCGTGAAGGTCGAGGTATCGAACACATGGAGCTTGCCGCTGCGGATCTCATCCTCTGCCTTGGCAACGGCGTCCGCGGTTCCCTCCGCGACGGAGCTGCCCAGCTCGGTAATGCAGACCGCATCGTCATTGTATCCCTTGCTCCAGTCGGTGTCGATCGCATAGCCGTGAATCACGGAATCCACCGCATAGGTGTAATACGGGCCCCAGTTGTTGGAAGCGGAGGTCAGCGCCACATCCGGTGCGACTTCCAGCATCGAGACGTTGTATCCCACAACCGGAACACCGGCTGCCTCGCAGGCTGTCGGCGCGCCTGTGGTATCGGCGTGCTGGGAGATCAGGACACAGTCATCGGCGATCAGCGCCTCTGCCAGCTCCTTCTCCAGATCGAAGGAAGCCCAGCTGTTGTCATACCGCACTTCCATCGTCGCGGACGGGCATACGCTCCGGACGCCGAGGAAGAAGGAGGTAAAGCCGGAAATGACCTCTGCGTACGGATAAGCGCCGACATATCCGATCTTTGCGGTATCTTCGGTGATGGTCCCGTCGGAAATCATCTCGTTAAGCTTCATTCCGGCGACAACGCCGGCCACGTAGCGGGACTCATAGATGTTGTCGAAGTAATTGTGCATGTTGTCCAGACCGCTGGAAGCCGCCTGATAGCCGGTTGCATGGCAGAACTGGATATCCGGATACTCTTCCGCCGCCTGAATCATATAATCCTCATGGCCGAAGCTGTTGGCGAAAATGATGTTGCAGCCCTGATCCGCGAGATCGACCGCCGCGTCATAGCAGCTCTCATCCTCCGGCACATTCCACTTGACAATGACCTGATCATCGGAAAGGCCAAGGCTCTCCATCATTTCCTGTGCGCCGTTCCAGTGCGCCTCCGTATAGCCCTCATTTTCGTCACCGACAAAAATGAAGCCCACTTTGATGTCCGCGGCGTCCACCGGCGTGTAGACAACCTCGCGATCTTCTGCTTCGCTGACCGCCTCAGTCGTCTCTTCCTCGGCGAACACACCGGAGCACATGCTCATCGCAAGGCAGCCGGCAAGTACAGCACCCCACAGCTTTCTCATTTTTTCCCCTCCATACAGGATTTTTGGCTGTTCCGTCAGAATTACGGCTACCGGGAAATAGTCGGAAAATTCCGATCAGAACGGAAACAGATACAGTATAACATAACCGACCGGCACCGGAAAGAAACAGAAAGCACAAAATAGCCGGCCTTTCCGTCGGGTTCCTTCGTCATTCAGTACAGGTCCACCAACAGACTCTCCGGCCCTCTTTGGGCATTCCTGCGGCAATCGGCGCCTCCTGCGGATAAGAAGCGCCGACTGCATCCTCGTTTCTTTCAGCTGCGGAATGCGCTCTCCGCCGCCGGATGCGCCATCCTTCACCGTATCTATTTTCGCTTTCGGGTGCGCGTCAGCTGCGGGACGCCTTCGCGTTCTTGTCGATTGCCTCCCAGAGGCCGGACAGGTAAGCCGCGCCGAGGGCCCGGTCATACAGGCCGTAGCCCGGCATTGCCTTCTCGCCCCAGATCATTCTGCCGTGGTCCGGGCGGATGATCCCGTCAAACCCGGTATCATACAGCGCCTTGACAATGGCGTACATGTCAAAGGATCCGTCGGCGGACAGGTGTGCTGCCTCCTCGAAGTCCTTCTTCCCGTCGTTGAACTGGAGGTTCCTGATGTGCGCGAAATGGATCCGGCCCTTCAGCGCACGGATCATATCCGGCAGATCGTTGTCCGGGTTGGTGCCGTAGGAACCGGTGCAGAATGTGACGCCGTTGTGCGGATTGTCCACCATCTTCATCATGCGGAGGATGTGCTCCTTGTTGTTGATGATCCGCGGAAGTCCGAAAACGCTCCAGGACGGATCGTCCGGATGGATGGCCATGTTGATGTCGTACTTGTCGCAGACCGGCATGATCGCCTCGAGGAAATACTTCAGGTTTGCAAACAGTTTTTCCTCATCAATGTCCTTGTACAGCGCGAACAGCTCCTTCACCTTTGCCATCCGCTCCGGCTCCCATCCGGGCATGACGGTTCCGTTCATGTCGCCGGAGATGGAAGCAAACATCTTGTCCGGATCAATGCTGTCGATGGTCGCCTGATGGTAGGCCAGGACTGTGGACCCGTCCGGGCGGCGTCTGGCCAGCTCGGTTCTGGTCCAGTCAAAGACCGGCATGAAGTTGTAGCAGACCATGTGGATATCTGCCTTGCCAAGGTTTTCCAGCGTGCGGATGTAGGCGTCGATGTCCTTGTCGCGGTCTTTGGAACCGGTCTTGATCGCGTCGCTGACATTGACGCTCTCAATTCCCGGAAGAGACAGCCCAGCGTCCTCCACGGTCTTCTTGAGTGCCAGAATCTCATCCAGCTCCCAGACCTCCCCTGGCATCTTGTCATAGAGGGTGGTAATCACGCCCTTTACGTAAGCCGTCTGCCGGATCTGCTCCAGCGTGACGGTATCGTGCCCCGGTCCGTACCAACGCATCGTCATTATCATGGGAATTCTCTCCTTCTGCCGCTCTGCGCGCATGTGATGATCCGACACCGGCATCCTCCGATACCGGTGTCCCCGTTCTTTTGTCTGTATCCGACCAAAAGTATATCATGCGGCGGCGGAAAAGGAAACGAAAATCGCATACTCCCGCAGCGTCCGCCTGCGACGCAGGAGGACAAATAGCTTTCTGTCTGTTGATTTCTGTCAGTCGATCTTTCTGAATCTTCTGGAACTTTTTCAGAGTCCTGGATCCTTCATGGAATCCGGCAGCAGAACATCGTAGCGGATTGCCTTGCCGGGTTTGGAATAGGAAGGTTTCACACCTGCGAGGAACGGACTTTTCTGCGGCCTTTTGATCACGATCTTCTGCGGTTTTGCCGCCAATGCCGCGGCCAGAAGTTCCCTTTCGTCCTCCGCCGGCTTTTCCAGATAGTGGAGAAGCTGGAACTTCTTTCCGACCAGGCCGCTCTTTTTGCGCGCGGGAAACATCGGATCCAGATAGATCACATCCACCGTCTTCTCCGCGAGAGACCGCATGACCGGGATGCTGTCCCCGGCAGAAAGCTGCATTCTCCCGACGATCTCCCGCAGGTCTTCCTGCTGTCCCGCCCGCTGCATCGCGTCGGCGAGAAGCGCTGCGATTGTCGGGTCTTTTTCATATAAAAGTACTTCGCAGCCGGCGGCCGCCAGCAGGAAGGAATCTTCCCCGAACCCCGCTGTGGCATCCAGCACTTTCAGTGGATGATCCGCCGAGCGGATCCGCACCGCCTGCACCAGAAGTTCGCTCTGCAGGTTCCCCCGCCGGATTCTGGGCAGCAGTGTCGAAAAATCTGCCGACAGTTTCATCCCGTCAGTGCTGACCAGGGTCAGAACATTGTTTTCCCGCTTCAGATGCGGTGTCTCGGATTCTGTCTCTATCCTGTCGCTTTTCACTTTCCTGCTTTCTTCCTTTTCTAATTTTTATATTCTCACAATTTTTTGCAACTGCCGATGATTACCGCTGCAGCAGCTGCTGCAATTGATCATGATCGCTATAACAGCCGTCTCCGGTCCTAGGGTTTTCTAAGATCCGCAAAATGATCTCAAGAAACGGAAGGCCGGATACCGTCTTGTTCTCACCGATATAAAAAGATGGCATGCCCGTTTCCCGGACACGCCATTGCCCTTTGTTTTATTGTAACATTTTTATCATTCCTGTCAATCCGTGTCTGCCGTATCCCCCTCCGGCAGATCATATGCGCTGACGCTGCTGCTCATGCAATGCTTGCCCCATCCGGATTCCTGCGCTACAATTCTTTTATCATTCCACTTCGTTCATGCGGATCCTGATCCGGTCCGTCCGATACGGCCGTCCGATACGGAATACAGAGACGGATCCCGGCAGTTCGGGACAATGTCAGGGGCGGCCGGCGATTTGACCGCCGATGCTGACGGGCAAAAATCTCCGTTCAGATCCGAAATGAGCGCAGGGACAATCCATAGGAGGGAAAAATGACAGACAGACAAAAAAGGAGCACTGCCTCCGCACTCACCGGCCGGGAGAAAATCTCCTACGGGGCGGGTGCCGTCGGAAAAGACATGGTCTACATGCTTTCTGCAGGCTATGTCCTCTACTACTATCAGGACATCCTCGGCATCAATGCCATTGCCATGGGGATCATTCTGCTGGCTGCCCGGATTTTCGACGCCCTGAACGACCCTGTCATGGGCATGATCGTCGCAAACACCCGGACAAAGATGGGACGGTTCCGCCCCTGGCTTCTGGTCGGAACGCTGACCAACGCTGCTGTTCTGTTTCTGATGTTTTCCTGCCCGCCGGCGCTGGATGGCGGTGGCATGGTTGCCTATGCCGCGATTCTCTACGTTCTCTGGGGCGTCACCTATACCATGATGGATATCCCGTACTGGTCGATGATCCCGGCGTTCACCCGGGGAGGAAAGGAGCGGGAAAACCTGACCACGTTCGCCCGCTCCTGCTCCGGCGTCGGCTCCGCCATCGTGACAATCTTCACCATGGCGGCAGTTCACGCCATCGGAACAATGGCCGGCGGCTCCGGTTCCCGGGAGACGGAGCTCCTCGGCTTCCGCTATTTTTCCCTGGGGGTGGCGATTCTGTTTGTCGTCTGTATCGCCTTCACCGTCCTCTGCATCCACGAGAACTCCACCGCGGAAATGAAGGCCGTTTCCGTCCGCGAGATGTTCGGCTCGCTGATCCGGAATGACCAGGCGATGACCGTCGTTCTCACGATCGTCCTGATCAACACGGCGATGTACATCACCTCCAATCTTCTGATCTACTTCTTCAAGTACGACTTCGGCGGTACCGGCTGGTACAACAGCTACACGCTGTTCAACATGGCGGCCGGCGCGGCGCAGATTCTGGCCATGATGGCGCTGTATCCGTTCCTGCGGCGGTTTCTCTCCTCCATCCGGATCTTCTACGTCTCGATGGCCATGGCTGTCATCGGATACCTGATTCTTCTGGTCTTTGCCAGCAGCGGGCTGATGATGCTGCCGCTCCTTCTGATCCCCGGCGTTCTGGTGATGGCATCCTCCGGGATGAACAATGTTCTGGTGACCATTTTCCTCGCCAACACCGTCGATTACGGGGAGGTGAAGAATCACCGCCGTGATGAATCTGTGATCTTTTCCATGCAGACCTTTGTCGTCAAGCTCGCCTCGGGCCTGGCTGTCCTGATTGCCTCCATCACGCTCGCCGTCTTCCACCTGAGCAACGCCTCCGTCAGCGAATCCGACCAGGTGACGGATTTCTCTCTCGATGTGCCCGCCTCCGCACAGATGGGTCTGCGCATGGTCATGACGCTGGTACCGATCGCTCTCCTGATCGCTGCCTTCTTCTGGTTCCGCAGAAAATACATTCTGACCGATGAGAAGGTGGAGAAAATCGCAAAGGAAATCGACAGATCGGCGGGAAATCCAGAACGCTGAAATTCCGCTGACGCCTCTGCTGCTGTGGAAACGGTAAGTTTCCCTCCCGCAGATCCGGGAAATGGCCATTGTTTCCTGCCGGATCAGCCTTCTGCAAAAGAGCGGAAAAACGATCTGTGTCCGGGAATAAAAAGTCCCGCAGGGCATAAGCCTTTCGTCCGGAAATCCTCCGGGCAAAAGGCATCTGTCCTGCGGGGCAGATTTTATTCATGCCGCAGCGCGTCGATCGGATTGAGATTTGCCGCCTTCACAGAAGGCAGGAGGCCGAAAAGAATGCCGATGAAGGCAGAGAAGACAACCGCCACCACAATCGCCGGTACGCTGATGGCTACCGGTACATCGGATACGCGGGAGATGATCCTGGACAGGATGATTCCTGTGATCACGCCAATGACTCCTCCCATGGCGGTCAGAATCGCGGACTCCGTGAGGAACTGCCCCAGAATCCGGCTCTTCTTCGCGCCGATTGCCTTTTTCAGCCCGATTTCGCGGGTCCGTTCTGTGACAGAGACCAGCATGATATTCATGACGCCGATGCCGCCGACCAGGAGGGAGATTCCGGCAATCCAGATCAGCATCTGATTGCTGGAGCTCTGCAGGTCCTGGAGCTGTCGCGCCTGTCCCAGAAGGTCTTCTGATTTATACGTGATCCCGCTGTTGTTGGTCACACCCTGGTTCAGCAGATCCGCACAGGCCTTGCCCGCGCTTGCCATGGTTTCGGCGGAGGACGCCTGAATTAGAAGGTTCTGCGCATCATCAAACCGGTAGATGACCGGCCAGGTTGAGGAAGGAATGTACAGGGAGCCGGAGCTGTCCGTATTGTTGTAGTATGTATAATACTCCTCCACGGAATGAATCACCGGCTCGTAGGTGTCGGTTTTCGCCGCGGTGCCAATCACTTCAAACGGCTCATTGTAGATCACAATGGTTTTTCCGACGGGATCGCCGCCCTCGAACAGGCTCCGTGAGGTCCCCGCGTCCAGAACGACAACCTTCCGCTTCTTCTCCACATCTTCCGGTGTGATTCCCCGGCCGGACGTGATCTGCAATCCGGCAGTGGGGAAATAATTGGCGTCGATTCCGTTGATCAGGCAGGAGGACAGAGAATTTGCGCCGTAATAGACGCACTGGTTGTACTCATTGGATACGTTATAGAAGGCGGCCTTTTCCACATTCGGCAGTGCCAGAATCTCCTGCCGCACATCCTCCGTATAGACCGGCACGCCGTCCGGGGACGGATTCCACGTGCCGATCTCATATTCCATCGAATCCTGGTACAGGGAAATCTTCACCGTATGCCCACTGTTGCCGAGCATGTTCCGACGGATCTGCTCGTTGGTGCCCTCGATGGTCGAGACAATCGCGATGATCGCGGCAATACCGATGATGATGCCGAGCATGGTCAGGAAGGAACGCATTTTGTGGGACCAGATCCCGCGAAGCGACAGCCTGATATTCTCAATCATATCCCCATTCCCTCCGTTCCGTCGCTGATTTTCGTCTTTGCGCCCTCCCGGACGGTCTTGCCGAAGGGGACGGCAACATAGTCATCCAGCGTGAGGCCGGAACGGATCTCGTCATAGGATCCCCAGAGTTTCTTGCCGAGGGTCACCGTGCGCTTCGTGAGAAGCCCGGTGTCCGGATCCCGGATCCACACATAGTTTGTCACCCCGTCGCTGCGGACATACATGCTGTCCAGGTACAGGGCACTGGTATCCCCCTCCACATTCAGCGTAATATCCGCATACATGCCGTTGGTCAGGCCATCGGTCTGATCAATGTACGCTGTAAATGCATAGTAGGAATCCTCCAGCGAGCCGTCCCCGGAATAGGACGTTCCGCCCGATTCCGTCGGGACATCCGAGATACCCGTGACCGTCGCCTGGCAGGAGGTCATCCCGGTATCGCCGTAGCAGGTACAGTCGATGACATCTCCTACGTGCAAAAGCTGCATCTGGCTTTCATTGACCTGGCCGTTCAGATAGAAGCCTTTGCCGCTGTCCACGATAAACAGCGGCTTGCTCAGATCCCAGTCGGCTTCATCCCCCTTCTGCATGCTGCGGACGGTTCCGGAGACGGTACTGACAATCTTTGAGTCATCCCCTTTGGTGCTCTGGATCGTATACTTCAGCTCGAGCTTTCTGCGCTCCAGATCCATATCGCGCAGGTCCACCTGCTGCTGATGAATGGCATCCCGCAGTTCCTCTGCGGTCATCCCGCTGAAATTCTCAGTATCCGATGTCGGCAGGGTCACCGTACCGCTGTCCGCACCGATATCCGTTCCGCCGCCGGATTCCGTATCGGTATCAGAATACGCCAGATTCCAGACAACAGAGCGGACCGGCACCAGATCGGACGAAGGCGAGGCCGAGCGGTCCAGCGTTCCCCGCATGGCATAGACAATATGCGCGCCGTCCGGCTGCCGGCCGGCTACGGCCGCATGAATGTTTCTTCCCGAACGGGCGGAAGCGCTCTGCGAGCCGGCCTGCTCGGTGGCATCCGGCGCCGGTGCTGCCGCCGGTTCCGTCGGGGCCTGTGTGGGTACCTCCGCCGGCGCAGCGGTCGCTTCCGTCGTGGCAGCCGTCGGTGCCGCTGTCGGTTCCGTGGGTGCTGCCGTCGGTTCCGTGGGCGCTGCCGTCGGCGCCGTCGGGGCGGCTGTCGGTGCGGTCGGTGCTGCCGTCGGCACGGTCGGTGCTGCCGTCGGCACGGTCGGTGCTGCCGTAGAGTCCGCCTGCGTCGGATCTTCCTCTACAATCAGGGACAGATCCAGGATGTATCCCCGCTGCCCGCGGTCATTATAGATCCAGATCTGCGCATACTGTTTCTGTGTCTCCAACTTGTCAATCAGGCTCGAAGAGATGGATGCCTCCTTCGCCGCACAGAAAATATACGGGGACTGCTCCGTGCCATTTCCGGCCGCCGCCTGGGAGACATCATAGATCTCCTCCTTTAACAGTGGGATATGATCCACGCTGGTCGGCTGGTATGCCGCCCAGGAGGATGCCGCGGATTCGGCGGCTGACTCCGATGCTGCGACCGACGAGGCAAGTGCTTCCAGGGAGGACAGATAGGCGGAAGCCGATTCCGATGCGGATTCCGAGAGGTCTGTCTGCGCGGATGTCTCTGTGGATGATTCCGCCGGCGATTCCGGGTTTTCAGCAGTCTCTGTCGGCATTTCTCCGCCGGAGGTGCTCTCCGCGGCAGACGAACTCTCTTCCCCGGTGGAACTCTCCTCCGCAGACGAGCTCTCCTCTGTGGAACTTTCTTCTTCGGACGAGCTTTCTTCCTCGGAGGAACTTTCCTCCTCTGACGAACTCTCTTCCTCCGAGGAACTCTCTTCCTCTGTGGAAAACTCCGGTTCCGTCGGCTCATCCCACCAGCCCGGATCAAACCAGTCTCCGCCGTCATCGAAGCCGTCCCAGCCGCCCGAGTCCACATAGGGGGCGGTATTCTGCAGACGGTTCAGCCGCTTCAGGCCGTTTGCGATATCCAGCTGCTTCTGCTGAATCTGCAGTGCCAGATCGGAGAGATCCAGTTTCTCCGTCGTGGTATCCAGTTCGATCAACTCATCCCCCGCCTTGACCGTATCTCCCTCTTTGACGCAGATTTTCGCTACCTTCTGCGAGCTGTTCAGGTACACTTCCTGCTGGTACTGGTTGGTGATCGTGCCACCGAGTGAATTGGTCGAACCATAATCAGTGGTATAAATCATGGACACCGGAATGACACTTACAACAGCCGCATTATATTTCTTTTTCTGGTACAGCCAGATCCCTGTTCCCGTTCCTGCGGTCAGCAGGGCCGGAATCAGGATGATCGCCATCACCTTCCGCGCTTTCATTGCCCGTCTCCTTCCTGCCTGTTGTCCGGCACTTCTGCGCCGGTGCTGCCATTTACGGCTGCAAGACTTCCCTGTCCGTCCGGCACTGTGCCGTGGTTTACGCCGGCCTGCGCTGACGCCCCGTGGATTCCGGCGATCTCCGGCAGTGTCCCGGATTCTCCGGCGTCTTTGACCGGTGTCCTGACGGTTTCTGCGTTTTCTGCCGGCTGTTCCGTCAGCCTTCCGTCAAAGATATGCAGTATCCGCTCCGCATGGGAGGCAATGTTCGCATCATGGGTGATCATCAGGATGGTCATGCCCTCCCGGTGCAGCTGTGCAAACAAATCCATGATCTGGCTGCCCGAACGGGAATCAAGTGCGCCGGTCGGTTCATCCGCCAGCAGCAGCTTGGGACGATTTGCGATCGCCCGCGCGATGGCCACTCTCTGACACTGTCCGCCGGAGAGCTGGCCGGGGCGGTAATGGATCCGGTCCTCCAGACCGACCTTGCAGAGCATTTCCTGTGCAATGTCTCTGCGTTTTTTCCGGCTCACCCCCGCGTACAGCAGAGGGAGCTCCACATTCTCGCAGGCGGTTTCGCCGGACATCAGAAAATACTGCTGGAATACAAAACCGATCTCCTTCAGCCGGATGCCCGCCATATCTTTGTCTTTTGCCGCGAGGACATCCACACCGTCCAGAATGTAACTGCCCGTCGTTGGCTTGTCCAGGCAGCCGATGATGTTCATCAGCGTGGACTTCCCCGATCCGGACGGCCCCATGATGGCGACATATTCGCCTTCCCGGACCGTCAGGCTGATATCATGCAACACCGGAATCATTTCCCGTCCCTGCAGATAACTTCTGCAGATCCCTTTCAGCTGAAGAAGCGCGCTCATATGCCGTCCCCTCCGTCTGCATTGACTCCGGCGTTTCCGTCCTCTGCATTGGCTCCGGCATTCCCGCCCTCTGCATGGATGCCGGCATTCCCATCCTCTGCATGGATTCCGGCGTTCCCGCCCTCTGCGGGAATTGCGCCGTCCGCCGGATAGCCGCTGTCTGCCGGGTATCCGCTGTCTTCGTACATTCCGCTTTCCGATGAGATCCCGCTGTCGTCAAAATACGCGCTGTCTTCGAACGTCCCGCTCTCTTCCGAAAACCCGCCGTCTGCCGGGTATCCTCCGTCCGCGGACATCCCTTCCTGGCTGTCGGTGCAGCTCATGCCGTCCTGGATGAAATCCTCCGGCCAGGCGATGGCGTCGGTCAGGGAGAGGCCGGAGAGAATCTGTGTCTCCTCGGACTCTTCATCCACATCTCCGGTCTGTACCTGGGTTCTGCGGATTTTTTTCTCCGCATCCTCGGACCAGACATACGTCGTTCCGTCCTGTTCAAACAGATAGCCGTTCGGCAGCCACAGTCCCTCTTTCTGCGTCTCTCCGTTGTCCGGCGTCATAATGACATGCTGGCCCAGCATCAGGTCCGGTTTGTCCGTGAATTCCACATAAAAGGAATATTTGCTCGCGGTCTGGCCGCTGTTGTCGCTGTACATCGAATTCGTGCTGCCGGAGTCCGCCTCGGTCTCGATCTTTTTGATCGTGCCATGATAGACCTTGCTGTCGTCGGAGCGCGGAGAAATCAGAAGGGGCTGTCCGATGTACAGGTCTGAGAAATTCATCTCGCTGACCTCGCCGTGCACCAGATAGTCTCCGGTTTCCAGAATCGTCATGTATGCGCTGGAATCACCGCTGCCGGATGATCCGGTGCTTCCCGTATCGGAAGAGAGATCGGACTGGCCCGCGGCGCTGCTGTTAATGGTTTTAATCATTCCGTCAATCGGGCTCGTGACGACGATATTGTCAATGTCCTTTGCGATTCTCGCGCGCTCCAGCTGCTTGGCCGCAATGTTGTACTGCTGGCGGCTGATGGTATTCTGCTGCTGCAGGATCTGGATGCTGTAGGCCTGCTGCTGATCGGCCTTCGCCTTTGCCGCCGCTTTCTGAAGCGTATCCAGCTGCTCCATCTGGCTGGACAGGGTATTGTTCATCTCCTCCAGCTCCAGATCGGCCTGCTGCAGTTTCTGCTGAAGCTCCTCCGCGTCGTAGGAAAACAGCGGATCGCCCTTTTTCACCGTGTCCCCAGCGCTGACAAACAGTTCGCCGAGTTTCTTCGTCGAATCAAAGCTGACTGAAACCTGCTGCCTGGTTTCCACTTTTCCGGAATAGTGATTGGTCAGCCCCAGAACGCCGCGGCCGGTGATCGTCCCTACAGACGTCACATAGACCTTTGACTCATCCGACGCCAAACTTCCGCTCCCCGGAAGCGCCGGCAGCCTGACCGTTCCGATGAGCGGAAGGGTGACCTCCGAAGGCACGCCATGGTAATGCACAAAGATACCGCCGCCGACTGCCGCAGCAGCCAGCACTAGCAGAAAAATCCTGATTCCTTTTTTCATGATAAATCATTTCCCTCCCGGAAATTCTGTTGATCATTATAGCATCCCTCCCTTTAATTACAAGGGATCCGGCAACCCGCAAACCTTACAATTTCTGTACGATTTCTTTTCTCAGCGGGCACAAAAAAACCTCCTCACCGGTCCGCCCGGCAAAGAGGGTTTCGAGAGAAGATTTCCTGTCATTTGTCTGCCACGGCAAACATCGCGCTGTTTCCGCCTCCGTACTCTGCCTCTGCCTCCTCCATGGCAACATCGGTGTAAGTCTGCGCCACAGGGTCGAAGAGACGGACGGAGCCGGACTGATATCCCGTGAGAAGGACGGCGCTGCCGTCTTCCGGAATCAGCAGGATCAGATGTCCCTGGCTGACATAATAAAGCGTCTCCACGACAGAGCATCCCGACAGCCGCAGAAGCCTGCCGGAGAAGCGCTCCGCGAGAATGCTCTCTGCTTCCTGCGCATCCGATGCCTCCACTGCCGGAACCTCCGCACCGGACCGGGACGTTCCATTTTCAAAGGCGATGAAGTCGGAAAGCGCCGTCAGGAGCGCCTTCGCCGGATCGCTCTCCTGCAATGCAGCCGGCTCGAGGAAAATCTGCAGCGCTCTCGTGCCGCGGGACCACATCTCAGTTCCGGCGCCGGCAATCACCCTGCCAAACAGCGGATAGGCCGCCTGAATGGCCTCGGACAGGCTGTCTGTGCACTCCATGAGTTCCCCGCCCGCATATACGCGGTATCCGATCGGCCGAAGCGCACCGGCCGGCGTAAAGGCTGCCGCCGGTTCATCCTCCGGAATCCGGCATTCACTGGTATCCGTCGTCAGACCGGAAGGATCCGCGCCGACGGCAAGGACTTTCTGCGCCAGAAGACCGCTGTCGCTTCCGGCGGTCTGTACAGCAGGCTTTGCGGATTTTTCCGTATCCGACGTCAGAAAGATCTGATCATCCGGGGCATCCGTCCAGTCTCCCTGCCCGCCCGTCACGCAGCGAACCGTGATTTTATCCTCCGAGATCACGGCGTCCCGGATACGGATGCCGCTCTTTTCGTAGCTGCCCTCCTCCGTCATCTCCGATCCAATCTGGACAAAGGAGAGTCTGGAGAGCAGGGAGGTCTCGCTGCCGTCCGCACCGGTCACCGTCTCTCCCGCCAGCCCCGTCCCGTAGATCAGGTCATTTCCGATGAAACCGATTAGCCGGAGCGTCTGTCCATCCTCCGGGCGGATATGAAACATGGTTCCGTCTTCGAGGCTGACTGCCGTGATCTCCGTACCTCCGTCCCCTTCGGTCAGCCACGCAGCCGTGCTGCTGTCATCACTCATGCTCATGGTGGACAGGTCCGTGCTGTCTGCAATCACCTGGGATTCACCGCTGGTCAGGTCCACCGAATACAGGCTGCCGTCATACACGAAGTACAGCATGCCGCTGCTGCTCACAAACGAGAGCTTCCCGACCCGCGTGCGGAAGACTTCGCTGCTCTCCGCGGAGGACAGGAAAAACATCTCCGCGATTTCCCGGTTCTCCGGCGTATACCGGTAAAAGGCCAGACCGACATTCCCCTCATGGCTGCCGCGGCAAAAGTACCCGGACACCATGAAATCCACACTGCCGTCGTCGCCGACCCGCACCGGCCGGATCTCGGCAAGACCGGCATTCTTTGTTCTCTCATCGTCCCCGTCCCGGAAGGTGAAGATCTGCGACAGATGGTTTTCCGTTTCCCCGTAGGTAAACAGCAGTCCGTCATAGACATAGGCGTGCGTTTTCCCGTCCGGCGAATCCATCTGCACCGCATCGCGGGAGGTGATGCCAAGCCACAGGTTCCCGTTATTCAGCTGCAGCGAATGCAGCGCAAACTGTGCGTCACAGGTCCTCTCATAATCGAGCAGATACCGTGTGTCATTGCGGTAGCGCACCACGAATTTTTCCGTCACGTCACACGTCTGCCGCGCGTCACCTGTGCCGATCTGAATCTGATAGATCAGTGCTGCCGTCATCTGGCTTTCGCTCAACTCGCTGATCTCTGCCCGGACATCCGAAACGACCTTCGGCTTCAGGCCGTTCCAGGTAAACATCGCATATCTGGAATGAATGTTGATGTCGGAGAGATCGTCGTTTGCCATCGAGCTGTCCGGCTGGATATAATTGGTGATCATCGAGGGATCGTCCGAACGGGACGCCTCCGAGAACTGCCGGATAAAATCCAGCATCTCATCGGTGGCATTGTCCGACATCCTGATCACCCGGCTGTAATACCGTGCCGTCGTGTCGGGCAGGTCCAGCCGAAGGATCAGCAGATACTCCCGGCCGTCCTCCATCAGGTTTGCCAGCTGAAGCTCCTTCGACATCTCCCCGTTTTCTTCCGAAAATCCGGTGAGGATGCCGTCTTCCACCAGATCCTTCCCGTCCAGGGACCGGAGCTGATAGATCACCTGACGGATCTCTGCGCCGCAGGGGCGGATCCGGATCGTCAGCTGTCTCTTGTCAGACAGCGGCGTGATCAGGCCATGAAGGCTGTCTGCGTCCGGTTCGGTCGTGAATCCCTGCAGAATATTTCTGCACAGGTCTCCCTCGTCAAATTCCACCATGGGAAGAAAGGACGCCGGCATCACGGAACTGGTTACTATTTTCCGATTCCGGTACGAGGTATAGTACAGAATTCCAACGACCGCCGCTGCGAACAGCAGAATGAGCAGAAAGGCGTGTCTGATCTTTTTCTTCATGGTTGATTGCTCCGTTGTTCAAACTTTTCCCTTCCATTCAGAAGCAGCGCCGGGCTGCCATCTGATTTGATACAGAATTTTATAAAATCATTGAAATCGCTATTTCCGAATGATATACTGAGAAAAGTTTAAAAGTCTGACAACTTGTTGTCGAATGGTTGTTTTGTTCCGCTTCCGTCTGGCATTCCGGCCTGTCCCGCAGCCGGTGAGAGGAGTGATCTCATGGCAGAAGAAATCCTCATGTATCGGAAAAGACTGATCCCCGAGGAATGTGTCCCGCTGAAAAACGACCGCATTTTATTTTTCGACGGAAATACGCTGATTACCAGCTGGAAGGCGCTGAAGCCCCGGTGCGATCTGACCTGCGGAAATTCGCTCTATCTGCTGTCGGACGGCATCAAGATCAGCCGTTTTTACGGCCCGGCCGGCCGTTTCCTGTACTGGTACTGCGACATCATTGACGCGCAGGTTTCCCCCGACGGAAAAACCTGGGTCTTTACGGACCTTCTGGCGGACGTCAAGATCTATTCCGACGGCAGCATCCGCGTCGTCGACCTGGATGAACTGGCCGACGCCTACGAGTCCGGGATTCTTTCACGGAAACTCCTCCTGTGCGCGCTGCGCCGGCTGGACCGGCTGCTGAATGCTGTCTATGACCGCTCCTTCGAGCGCATCAGCGCCGTGCTGACGAAGGCCCCCTATCTTCCGGACTTCTCCTGATACAAAAGGAGGGCAGATCCGCTGCCCCGCATGGAACGGATCTGCCGGCCGCCTGTCATTCGCCGGATCTGCCGGTTACTGCCTCTGATTGTCCGCCGTCCCGTTCTCCAGCGCGCTGATCTCGTCGATCCGCCTCTGATGCCGGTCCACACCGGAAAACGGCGTCTTCAGGAAGGTATCGGTAATCTTCACGGCCAGCCCCGTGCCGAGCACCCGGCCGCCCATACACAGAATGTTGGCGTTATTATGCTGCCTGGTTGCCTCTGCGCTGAAGCAGTCACTGCACAGGGCAGCCCGGATTCCCTTGATCTTGTTGGCGGCAATGGACACACCGATGCCGGTTCCGCAAATCAGAATACCGTTTTCGTATTCACCCGACGCAACCGCCCGGGCTACCTTTTCCGCAATCAGGGGATAATCGACGGAAGCCGTGTCGTAACTCCCGAAATCCTTGTACGGAATTTTCTCCTGCTCCAGATATTTGAGAATCTCCTGCTTCAGTGCAAATCCGCCCTGATCACATCCAATGGCTGTCATTGTCCGCTCCCTCCAGTCTGATGACTGTATGTCCGGCCGCTTTCATCAGACGATTCATGACGGCCAGGCCCTCTCCTTTTGTTGTAAAGCTCTCCGAATAAATCTGATCCACACCGAGATCATCAAATCTGCGCAGCGCACCGAACAGGTTGTGGGCCACTTCCGCCATGTTCCTCTGATCTCCGACGCACAACACCAGCCCGCCCTGGTATTTGGACGCATTTTCCGTTGTTGCCAGGACGCCGATCTTCTGATCCGGATGCAGCGCGATCTGCCGATTGATATAGGAAACAACGGCCTCATCGTACCCCTGCACGATCGCCATATCCGCCTTCGGCGCATAGTGCCGGTATTTCATGCCCGGTGCCTTGGGGTGTACATTCGCCGAAACCTGATGGTAGATAGCCGGGTCCAGATCGATCTTTCCGACGGCCGCCTCCAGATCTTCCACCGTGATGTAGCCCGGGCGCAGCAGGCAGGGGATATCCCCCGTCAGATCCACAATGGTGGACTCCACGCCGATTCCCACATCCCCGCCGTCGATGATCATATCGATTCTGCCGTCCAGATCCTCGATCACATGATGTGCCGTCGTCGGGCTCGGACGGCCGGACCGATTGGCGGACGGCGCCGCAATGGGGATTCCCGCTGTCTGCAGAAGATAATGGGCCACCGGATGCGACGGCATGCGGATGGCAGCCGTCTGCAGGCCGCCCGTGGTTTCCAGAGGAACCTGTTCCGATTTTTCAAAAATCAATGTGAGAGGCCCAGGCCAGAATGTCTTCATCAGTTTCTCCGCCTGCGGCGTGATCTTCCGGACCAGTCCGTCCAATTGGCTTCTCTCCGCGATGTGCAGAATCAGCGGATTGTCGGAGGGGCGGCACTTTGCCGCATAGATTTTTTCGGATGCCGAGGCATCCAGGCCGTTTCCGCCCAGTCCGTACACGGTTTCCGTCGGAAAGGCGACCAGGCCGCCCGCCCTCCAGATCCGCGCGGCTTCCTCCGCAGTCTTCCTGTCCGGCTGCATCATTTTTCTGATAATCGTTTTCATTTCTCTCAAGCCTTCATCCGGCCGGAATCCGCTGCTCTCCGGCGGATTCCGGTCTTTGCATATCTGTTTCACCGGCATGCTGCACCCTTCGGCAAAGTGCTGTTCTCCGGCATCGTCAGGCGTCAGTTCTCTGCCTCGGTCGTCTCCTCGCCGTAATTCCATGCCGTCGGCGCCGTGACGGTCTCTCCGTTCAGGACCTGCCGGATCGCATCCCATGCATCCGCGGTCTCCATGCCGAGCTTGAAATAGGCCACGCCGGCAGTCTGGTAGGACAGCGCAGTCTGTGTCTTGATCCCGATGGAGGACGCCTCCTCCAGCCAGATGCGGAAGCGGCTGCCGTCCTCCATATATTCCGCGTAAAACTGCTGGGCATCCTCCAGCCATTCCGGCGTCACGCTGTGTTCCGCCACGGTGTCCCGCGCGGTCTGCATGCTCACTTCCTTACTGGTCAGCTGGTACGTGCCGAAAGGAGAATTGTCATTGGTAACAAGGGATGCGCCTTCCTCCGCCAGATCTGCAGGTGTTTCCTTCCAGAGTCTGGTGTAGAACGGCAGGCCTACAATCACCCGGTCCGCAGGCACTTCTTCCATCGTGCGCTCCGCAGACTGCTCGACCCAGCCGATGTCCGACGTGGAACCAGCCGTATCATCCCCGCCGTAATGTTCATCGTAAGCCATGACAATGACATAGTCAATGATCTGTCCCTGCTGGGTGCGGTCATAATAGGCCGTATGCGGCATCGGCGAATAATTGTCCACCGAGAAGGTCAGGCCGTTTTTCCGGCACGCCGCCGAGAGCTCCCGGATATATTGCAGCAGGGCTTCGGCGTTGGATGAGCCGACAGCCTCGAAATCCAGGTTGACGCCGTCCGCGCCGACCCGCAGCACTTCATGGATGATGTTTTCGGTCAGGGTCCGCCGGTGGGAGGTATACCCCAGAAGCTGTGCCTCGTCAATATCGATGTTGATGTTGTCGACCATCACCCAGACCTGAACACCCGCCTCGTGGGCCATCTTCACGTAATCCGCATCGGCCAGAGACCGGATGCTGCCCTCTTCATTGCTGACTGTAATCCAGGTCGGCGTGATGACATTCATGCTGTCTGCCCGCGCCAGGTAATCCGGCAGCGCCTTGATGCCGGATTCCGTAAAGACCTGATGCCAGGCCATCACCACCGTCGAATCCAGCTGGTGCGTCGTATAGTCCGGCAGGCTCCGCCCGTCCGGCACCGGCACCTGCACCTCGACGGCATCTGTCAGGCGTTTTTTCCGGACACAGCCGACCAGTCCGTCCGCCGACTGCACCAGATCCCAGCGCGCTCCCTCCTGAAGGATCGTCACCGCATCGCCTTTTTCCAGTGTTTCGATCACGCTTCCGTGGATACCCGAGGATGTGCGGAGTGCTTCCGCGCGCCGGAGAGAGGCCGTGCTGACTGTCCCGAATTCTGTCCGGATCCAGAGAAAGTTCTCATCGGCCTCATAAGTATAGTAGGCATAGCCGATCTGCTGCAGATAATCCAGGCTGATATAAAGGGTGCTGTCGGACAGCAGACAGGGCGTATATTCGGTCTCCGTCTCATTTCCGTCCGTATCCGTGTATTTTTTTTCCCCCGGGACCGCCTCCCAGGTCGTCAGCGGGCCGGTATACAGAAGTACGGCACCGTCATAATAGAACTTATTGCAGACGGAATGATATACGGTATCCAGATCCAAGTACCACGTGGCGTCAAACTGCTGCGGAAACGCTGAGATGCGGCTGTCATCCACCATCAGTCCGGTCTGGGTATCTTCCGCAAGACCGAAATAATCTGTCCGGCTGTAGCGCCTGCGCGACGGAATCAGCCTTCGGATTCCCAGGGAGAGGAGCGCAATCAGGGCAATGACGGCCGCAATGCCGCCGATTCCCACCAGGATTCTTCTGCGCCGGTACACGGCCGCGGGATGTCTGACCGGTGCGTGCGGACGATTTCGCTTCTTCTCGTTCGGATTGTTTTCATCTTTCTTCATGTTTTTCTGTAATCCGCGCCTCCCGGCCGCGGACGGATGCTTTTTCATCCGCGCCTTCCGACCGCGGACAAATGAATAGAAAAAACGACAGTCAGGCACTTCTGGTGCAGTGCGGTGTTCCCGTCTCCTGACTGTCGTTTCAAATTGCGCAAACTTCCTTCTCCGCACCGGCGGATCCGGCATGGCGCCGGCAGGTGACTTCCTGCCGCACTGGTCCGCAGAAACCGGATGTTTCTCTCATCTGTGATCTGGTATTCTGCCGGAATGCAGATCGTATGACTGATTTTTTCTCTCCGTGTGACTGCACAAAGTCCCGGCCTGCGAAACACGCTGACTCTGTCTGTTTCCCGAAGCGGATGAATTCCTCTGCTGCACGGAATGGTCGTCTGCTGCCTCTGGTTCCGGCAAAATCTCCTGCTGCCGCCAGATCCCGGCGGATCGCCTGTATGCTGACCTTCCGGGCGTGCAGCCTTCGAAGGTGCCTGATGCCTGCAAATCCCGGCTGACGTCTGTGCTGCCTCTGTTTCGCGGAATCTCTGATCTGACCCTGCCTCGCACAGTCTGTGAAAGGCCACGGAAGAAACGAACTGCCCCGCAGGACAGACGGCGGTGAACCCGCCGGTTTTTCCTTCGCACACCAGGAATCCATGCGGGAAAAGACAGGGACCGCGGCCGGACACCGCTTTTCCTACTCTATCGCATCCCTTCTCTTTTTTCAAGCCTTTTTAGAATTCCCCTTTACGCCGAAACCATTTTTCGCTATACTATGCGAATGATGCGGGCAGAGGCGCAGCTGCGGTTCTGTCCTCTCTGACTGCGGACCGCATTCCGGAGAAATCTGAGGGACGGAATGTGTCCGGCCATAAAGGAGTGATCAATCTGAAGATCGAAAAGATAAATGATTCACAGATCAAGTGCACGCTGACGGATGATGATCTGAAAACCAGGCGGATCAGCCCGTCGGAACTGGCCTACGGTTCGGAAAAGACCAGGAACCTGTTCCGCGAGATGCTGTCCCAGGCTGCAAAAGATCTGGGTTTTTCGGTGGAAAACATGCCGCTGATGATTGAGGCGGTTCCCATGGAAAACAGTGCCCTTGTGGTGCTGATCACCAAGGTGTCGGATCCAGAGGAGGTGGACACGCGGTTTGCAAAGTTCACACCGGCGGATTCCTGTGCGGATGACACCGGCGATCCCTCCGATCCGCCGCGGCTGAAGGGGGCGGATGATGTCCTGGATACCCTTCTTCAGGCACAGAATGACGCCTGCGCCGCATCCGGAAAGGCAGAGGACGGGCAGGAAAACGCTCCTGCCGCGGACACGGCGGACTTTTACATGGCATGGCATTTTGACAATATTGACGGCGCCTGCCGGGCGGCCCACGCGATCCAGGGCCAGTACGAGGAAGAGAATTCGCTCTACAACGATCCCGATGATCCGGATGCCTGCATTCTGGTGATGCACAAGGGAAAACAGAGTCCGGAAGACTTCAACCGGCTCTGCAACATTCTCACGGAGTACGGCACGCCGGTCCGGATGTATGCCGCAGAATCCCGGCTGATCGAACACGCAAAGGTCATCTGCGCGCACCAGGCCGTGCAGAAAATCAAAGATCTGTAAATCATGGAAATCCATGGAAGTTCCTCCGGCGGAGAGATTTCTCTCAAAACCGGAGTTTCGAAGGGCCGCGGTGGCTCCGGCAGAGATTCCCGCGGACAACAGAGAGGGAGAAACTTATGACATTACTGGAACAGTGGCGGAATTACGCCTACAACGAAAAGGACAAGGGAACCTACGACCGGATCTGGAACGCTTACTTCGCGCTGGAAAAGAACTTTTACGAGTCTCTTCTTTCCTCGAAGGATGTAGTCACCGGAACCATCCCGGAATTCTGTGAGAAGTACGGGGTTGACCGCCAGAACATGGTCGGCATTCTCGACGGAATCAACGACAGCCTGAAGACGCCGAATCCGATTGAAACCATGGATGAGACGACCCCGCTTTCGCTGGACTATGACCCCGAGAAGCTCTACTACAACATGGTCGCCGCAAAGGCGGAATGGCTGTACACGCTTCCCCAGTGGGACAGCCTTCTCACCGAGGAGCGCCGGAAGGAGCTCTACCGGCAGCAGAAGAATTCCGGAACCATCCGGAAGGGAAAGAAAATCGGCCGGAATGACCCCTGCCCCTGCGGCAGCGGAAAGAAGTACAAGTTCTGCCACGGAAGAAACGCATAATCCTTTCGGAGGGAACCCGGAATCTCTTTGGAATCTCAAAGAATCTCAAAGAAGTCGAAAATCAAAGAAGCAGCGGACAAGCAATTGCTTTTCCGCTGCTTCTTTTCTGTGCCATGATCTCCGCGAGCATCCTTGTCCCGGGATCTCTGTTCTGGTCTGTTTCATCTGTTCAATGCCGAAGGATCAGAAAGAAAAGCCCTCACATCCACAGGAATCCGGGAGACCGTACCAGGATTTGAATCACGGCTGCCTGACAGGTTCCAGGCCCTAGGAAATCGGAAAGTGCAGGGGGATGTTCAGGCCTTCTGCTCCGCCTCCAGCGCACCGCAGAAGCGGTCCAGTTCCGTAAAGTAATCCTCAAAGGTCTTCCGGCAGCACAGCGGATCGGTGATCACAATGCCCGGTGCCCGAAGGCCCGTCAGGGCGAAGCTCATGGCCATCCGGTGATCCCCGTAGGTCTGCACCTGCGCCGGCTGCGGCGCTCCCGGCCAGATCTTCAGGGAGTCCGCCAGCTCCTCACAGCGGATGCCAAGGCGCGCCAGCTCTGCCGCCATTCCGTGCAGCCGGTCGCTCTCCTGCAGACGGATATGCCCGATGTCCGTGATCTCCACCGGGGAATCCGTAAACGGCGCGATCGCCGCAAGCGTCATGGATTGATCGGAGAAGGCGGAAAAATCCGCCGTGATCCCGTGCAGATGCCCTCCGGCGGGGCCGAGAACCCGGATTCCCTCCGCGGTATCCGTCACGGTGCACCCCATCTCTTCCAGAATGTTCAGGAAGCGGAGGTCCCCCTGCAGGCTTTTGCTGTGCACGCCCGGCACGGTGACTGCAATGCCGAGGACAGCCGCTGCCGCGTAAAAATAGCAGGCTGCGGAGACATCCGGCTCCACCGCAAAGTCCCGCCCCGTGTAATGCGTGCCGGCCGGGATCCGGTAGACACGGCCTTCGTGGGAGACCTCTGCGCCAAACTGCCGCATCAAGGCAGTTGTCATCCGGATATAGCCGGTCCCGTGGGTCCCCTCAGCTGTGATCACGGCTTCGTTTCCGCCCGCGCCCGCCGCGATCAGAAGTGCCGAAAGGAACTGGCTGCTCTGATCGATATTGACCGTACAGGCGAACGGTTTGCCGCCGTTTCCGGCAATTTCCATCGGAAAATGCCCTTCCTGATCCAGACAGCGGATGCCGGCGCCCACATCCCGGAGCGCCGCGATCAGCGGTTCCATCGGCCGGCGCTTCATCTGTTCAGAGCTGTCCATCCGGTACACGCCGTCGGAAAGGCCGAATGCCGCGGCGAGAAACCGCGCCGCCGTGCCGGCACTGCCGACATTGACCCGCGCATTTTTTACGGGAATCCGTCCGCCGGAACCGGTCACCCGGACCTCTCTCCCTGCTTCGCACACTTCCATCGGGACAGAGAGACCGTCCAGGCAGCGGATCAGATCCCTGGAATCTTCCGAAAAGAGCACTCCTCGCAGAGTGCTCTTCCCTTCCGCCAGTGCCGCGGTCAGCAGCGCCCGGTTCGTGATGCTCTTGGAGCCGGGAACCGATGCTGACAGCGACGCGCCGGCGATTTCCTCCGGGCGGAATGTCCGGACCGCGTAATCTTCGGGCCAGCTCACAGCTTCTGCATGCGCGAAATCGCACGCTCTGTGTTCTCGTAGGTTCCGAAACCGGTCAGCCGGAAATACCCCTCACCGTGGGGCCCGAAGCCGGATCCCGGCGTTCCCACGATGTTCTTCTCCGACAGAAGGAGATCAAAGAAATCCCAGCTGCTCATGTGATCCGGCGTCTTCAGCCAGACATACGGGGAATTCACACCGCCGTATACGGTATAGCCCGCCGCCGTCAGCCCGTCACGAATGGTGCGCGCATTGCGCAGATAATAGCGCACCTGCTCCATCACCTCGCGGTCGCCCTCCGGCGTCAGCACGGCCTCGCCGGCCCGCTGAATGATATACGGCGTGCCGTTGTACTTGGTTCCGTGACGGCGCGCCCACAGCGCATTGGCCGAAGCACCACCGCGCACAATCTCCTTCGGCACCACTGTATAGCCGAGCCGCAGGCCGGTGAATCCGGCCTTCTTGGAGAAGCTCTTCAGTTCAATGGCACAGCTGCGGGCTCCCTCGCATTCGTAAATGCTGTGGGGCAGGCCCTCCTCGGTGATGTAGGCCTCATAGGCGGCATCATAGAGAATCACGGCCCCGACGCGGTTTGCATAGTCCACCCACTGCTGCAGCTGCTCCTTTGTGATCGTTGTCCCGGTGGGATTATTCGGGAAGCAGAGATAAATCAGGTCCGGGGTCTCCTTCGGAAGCTCCGGCACAAAGCCGTTCTCCGCCGTGCAGGGCATGTAGATCACCCGGCTCCAGGTGCCGTCCGCGGCATCGTAATCGCCGGTTCTGCCCGCCATGACATTGCTGTCCACGTAGACCGGATACACTGGATCGCAGACCGCGATGCGGCTGTCCGGGGCAAAGATCTCCTGGATGTTCGCACTGTCGCTCTTCGCCCCGTCCGAGACAAAGATTTCATCGGAGGAGACCTCGCATCCCCTCCGGGTATATTCCGCTGCGATGGCCTCGCGCAGGAAAGGATACCCGAGATCCGGCGCATAGCCGCGGAATGTCTCGGCGTGTCCCATCTCGTCAACGGCCTTGTGCAGTGCTTCAATCACCACCGGAACAATCGGCTTCGTGACATCGCCAATGCCAAGGCGGATCAGGTCGGCCTGCGGATGGGCCTCCTGATAGGCACTGACCTTCTTTGCAACGGTGGAGAACAGATAGCTGCCCGGAAGTTTGATAAAGTTCTCGTTTAACTCTGCCATAGTCTCTCCCTCCAGTATATGGTGATGCACCCTGCCCTTGTGCCGGCGGCGGCATCAATAGGCCTTGCCCCAGTAAACCATTGCCTTTGCCTTGCGGCCGCAGCAGACACAGGTATCCGACAGATGCTCCTGCGCAAACGGCATGCAGCGGCTGGTTGCCGTCGTCTCTGCCTTGATCTTCTCCTCGCAGGCGGGATCGCCGCACCACATGGCCTTGACAAAGCCCGGCTTCGTCGCGATGGTGTCCTTGAATTCCTCGTAACTCGTCGCGACATAGGTGTGGTCTTCCATGAACTTTTTCGCGCGGTCGTACATATCCTGCTGCATCTGCTCCAGCGTCTTTTCGACGTTTTCGGAGAGCGCATCGATCGGCGAATAGATCTTTTCGCGCGTATCGCGGCGGACAATCACCGCCTGTCCCGCCTCGATATCTTTCGGGCCGACCTCCACACGGACCGGGATGCCCCGCATCTCCTCCTCGGCGAATTTGAAGCCCGGCGCCTTGTCCGTCTCATCAATCTCCGTGGAGAACTTCTGCGAAAGCGTGTTTTTGATCTCCTCTGCCTTCTCGGTGACGCCCGGCTTGTGCGCCGCAATCGGGATGACCATGACCTGCGTCGGCGCAATGCGCGGCGGAAGAACCAGCCCGCTGTCATCGCCGTGTACCATGATCAGAGCGCCGATGATGCGCGTCGTGATTCCCCAGGAAGTCTGGTAAACATATTTGAGCGAATTGTCCTTGTCGGTGTAGGTGACATTGAACGCTCTGGCGAATCCGTCGCCGAAATTGTGGCTGGTGCCGGACTGCAGCGCCTTGCCGTCGCGCATCATGGATTCCACCGTATAGGTTGCCTCCGCACCGGCAAATTTCTCCTTGTCCGTCTTGCGGCCCTTGACCACGGGGATGGCCAGCACCTGCTCAAGGAAATCCGCATACAGGTGCAGCATCATCTGCGTGCGCTCCTCCGCCTCCTGCGCGGTGGCATGGGCGGTATGTCCCTCCTGCCACAGGAATTCCCTGGTGCGGAGGAAGGGTCTCGTCTCCTTCTCCCAGCGGACGACGGAGCACCACTGGTTGTAGATGCGCGGAAGATCACGGTAGGAATGAATGTCTCTGGAATAGAAATCGCAGAACAGCGTCTCGGAGGTCGGACGGACGCAGAGGCGCTCCGGAAGCTTCTCCAGGCCGCCCTGGGTCACCCAGGCAACCTCAGGCGCAAATCCCTCGACGTGATCGGACTCTTTCTGGAGGAGGCTCTCCGGGATCAGCATCGGCATCTGCACATTCTGAACCCCGACCTTCTTGAAGCGGCGATTCAGCTCCGCCTGGATATTCTCCCAGATCGCGTAGCCGTACGGCTTGATGACCATGAAGCCGCGGACGGACGAATAATCGCACAGTCCGGCCTTTTTGCAGACATCGGTATACCACTGGGCAAAATCTTCCTCCATGGAAGTAATCTGCTCGACGAGTTTCTTTTCCTTAGCCATACTCTCCTCCATACGAAAAGCCCCCGGCCGTTGAATCCGGTCAGGGGCGGCAGTCCGGTACATACGCCGTTATTCTATCGCCGGCATCTTTCCGTGTCAATGCCGGAAGCTGGCGCATCATTACAGCTGTGTCGTCACAAAGATATCGTAGATCGCTCGGATCGCATTCTCAAAGTCCGCGTTCTTGACGCCGATGATGACATTAATCTCGCTGGAACCCTGGTCGATCATCTTGACGTTGATCTTGGCGTGGGCCAGCGCCGCGAAAATCCGCGCCGCGGTCCCGCGGTTCTCCTTCATGCAGCGGCCCACCACGGCAATCAGAGCGATGTCCGGCTCCAGGTCCAGCGAATCCGGATGCGTCAGCCGGGTGATTTCCGTCAGGACCTTCTGCTCCTTCTCCTGGAAATCCTTCTGGTTGATGACAATCGTCATGGTGTCAACGCCGGAGGGCATATGCTCGAAGGAGAGATTGTATTTTTCGAAGGCCGAGAGAACCCTTCGCCCGAAACCGATCTCGGAGTTCATCTGGTCCTTCTCGATGTTGACCGCCACAAAGTCCTTCTTCCCGGCAATGCCGGTGATGGTATATTTCGGGATCCGGCTGGTCCGCTCCACAATCATCGTGCCCTCATCCTCCGGCGCGTTCGTGTTGCGGATATTGATCGGGATTCCCGCCTTGCGTGCCGGGAAAATAGCGTCGGCATGCATGACGGAGGCGCCCATGTAGGAAAGCTCCCGGAGCTCCAGATACGTGATGGTGTGAATCACTTCCGGATTGCGGATAATCCGCGGATCGGCGACCATGACGCCCGAGACGTCGGTCCAGTTTTCATAGACCGAAGCGCTCACGCCGCGCGCGATGATGGAACCGGTGATATCGGAGCCGCCGCGGGAAAAGACAACGATGGATCCGTCCGCCTTCGCGCCGTAAAACCCGGGAATCACCGCCCGCTCCGTCTGTGCCAGCCTCTCCCCGACCAGACAGTTGGTCGTCTCCGGGTCAAAATGGCCCTCGTCATCGAAGCGGATGATCTGCGACGCATCAATGAATTCATAGCCAAGATAGGCAGCCAGCACGATGCCGTTGAGGTATTCCCCGCGGGAAGCCGCATAATCCCGGCCGGAGAGGCCGCGCATGTTCTCCTCAATGATTTCAAATTCGTGAGAGAGATCCACCGAAAGGTGCAGCCCGTCAATGATCTCCTGATAACGCGCATGAATTTCCTTCAGGGTATCGGAGAAATCATCCCCGGATTCGGCCGCGGCATAGCAGGTGTAAAGCAGATCCGTGACCTTGGTATCCCCGTGGAACCGTTTTCCCGGCGCAGAGGGCACCACATAGCGGCGGGATTCATCCGCGCGCACGATATCACCGACTTTACGAAACTGCTCCGCACTAGCCAGAGAGCTTCCACCGAATTTCGCTACCTTAACCATCTGTCATCCTCCCGTCCCAGCAAAATGTCATCATCCTTCCATGGACCGGATGCCGGAAAGACAGCCGGACCGCTGCAAGGGCAATGGTACCGCGGCTGACCTGGATCTCATCGCACGGATTTCCGTATTTTGCGTCTCCCAGCACCGGAAAGCCCGCTGCTGCCAGCTGTGCCCGGATCTGGTGATGTCTCCCGGTCAGAAGCGTGATCCGGACCGCGCCGATCCGGGATATCCGGCTCTCCTCCACCCGGCCGAAGGGCTTTCCGGCCAGGAGAAGGCGAATCCCGCCGGATCCCGCCGGGTCCGGCGCAATCGAAAACGCCTCACATGCGGACAGTTCCACGGACCGATACCGCAGCAGTGCCTTCCGGCTCGCCGGGATGCCTGCCGCCTCATCTCCCGTCAGGACTTTTGAAAGATTCCCTGCCCGGTACGGGAGCACCCAGTTTTCCAGCGTGCCCTCCGCCCGGGCCGGAATCCCGTCCGTCAGTGCCTCGTACTCCTTCCGGCTGTTTCCTGTAGAAAACGAGCGGCTGAGGACAGCCGCTGCGTTTTTCGTCTTTGCGTAGACCATCACGCCCGCCACCGGTCGGTCAAGGCGGTGGACAACCGCCAGATACGGTTCCGGACGGCGTGTGGTCCGCGCGATATAATTTTTCAGTTCACTCTCGAGGTCCAGCGAGAGTCCCCGGCCCCTCTGCGATTCCTGCCCGGCCGGCTTTCGCACCACCAGGATGGAATCGTCTTCATAGAGGATATCCGGCATCAGTCTTTTGCCGCTTCCGCAAGCTCTGCCGCCTTGTTGGTCTTCTCCCACGGAAGATCCACATCGGTGCGGCCGAAGTGCCCGTACGCTGCCGTCTGTCTGTAGATCGGGCGGCGAAGGTCAAGCATCCGGATGATGCCGGCCGGGCGGAGGTCAAAGTGCTCGCGCACCAGCTGCTCCAGCTTCCGATCCGAAACCTTGCCGGTTCCGAAGGTGTCAATGCTGATGGAAGTCGGATGCGCCACACCGATGGCGTAGGAAATCTGAATCTCGCAACGGTCCGCAAGGCCGGCAGCCACGATGTTCTTGGCGACATATCTTGCCGCGTAGCTGGCAGAACGGTCCACCTTGGTGCAGTCCTTGCCGGAGAATGCGCCGCCGCCGTGGCGTGCCATGCCTCCGTAGGTGTCGACAATGATCTTGCGCCCGGTCAGGCCGCTGTCTCCCTGCGGTCCGCCGATGACAAAGCGCCCGGTCGGGTTGATGAAGAACTTGGTGTTCTCATCCACCAGATCCTTCGGAAGGATCTGGTCGAAGACATACTTCTTGATGTCCTTGTGGATCTGCTCCTGCGTGACATCCGGGTCATGCTGCGTGGAGAGCACCACCGCGTCCAGACGGACCGGCTTGTTGTCGTCGTCGTACTCCACCGTGACCTGGGTCTTGCCATCCGGGCGGAGATACTTCAGCGTGCCGTCCTTGCGGACATAAGCCAGCTGTCTTGCGAGCTTGTGGGCCAGCATAATTGGATACGGCATCAGCTCTGGCGTCTCATTGGTCGCATAGCCGAACATCATGCCCTGATCGCCCGCGCCGGTGTCAAGATCATCGGTGTCCTCACCGTCCTTGGCCTCCAGAGACTTGTCGACGCCCATCGCGATATCGGTGGACTGCTTGTCCAGCACCGTGATCACCGCGCAGGTGTCCGCGTCAAAGCCATAGGCGGAATCGGTGTAGCCGATCTCCCGGATGGTCTTTCTGACGATCTGCTGGTAATCGACATGGGCCTTGCTGGTGATCTCACCCATGATCAGAACCATACCGGTGGTGGCGATGGTCTCGCAGGCGACACGGCTCATCGGATCCTGCTCCAGATGTGCGTCCAGAATCGCGTCGGAAATCTGGTCGCAGATTTTGTCCGGATGTCCCTCGGTGACCGATTCAGAAGTGAATAAGTGTCTTGCCATTTCAGTCTGTGATCCTTTCTGTTGAAAACTTCGCACATGCGGCATCCGCCGCACGCACGGCTGGAAAAAGCCCCGTGCCGCTGCTGTGAAAACGGCACGTCCGGGAAAACCGGCAGCAGGAGAAAAAGAAAAAGCCCTCCGAAAGAGGGCGACAGAATTACTGTATTGTAATACCGTCACCTCTTATTGTTCGAACGCACGGGTTATCACCGTACAGCAAACAGCATTCGCCGTCCGCCCGCTCAGGCTGGCACCTTCCGCAAAGGGGGTTGCCGTGACTTCATCGATCCTTGTATCTCCGTCACTCTGAATAAAAGGGCTTGTATCGCTGCTTTCGCAGCCTCGTCTGATTATAACCATACACCTGTATCATGGCAAGTGATTTTTTGTATAAGAATCTCTCCGCTTTTTCCTGTTTTTCGTCAGTTACTGCCAAGATTCTCTGACGGCATGCCCGTGATACAAAAATACCGTATACCGGCGAACCGGCATACGGTATCTCACAGCGGAATGGAATCCGCCTGATCACATACTCAGCGCTTTCATACGGAACTTGTTGATCTCCCGCTCGGTGCTGACCTCCTCGATCATACCGCCGAGACTTCTGATCTTTTCCGGAAAATCCTCATAACCGCGCTTGATGTATTCGATATCCTCCAGCGTCGTCACGCCGTCGGCCGCCAGCGCGGCAATCACCAGCGCCGCACCCGCCCGAAGATCCGGGACAGATACCTGCGCGCCGGAGAGATGCTCGCAGCCGTTGATGATCGCAATATTTCCGCCCTCAACGCGGACATTTGCCCCCATCTTGGAGAGCTCGTCCACATAGCGGAACCGGTTCTCAAAAATGCTCTCGGTGACAATGCTGGTGCCCTTCGCAAGGCTCAGAAGAACCGTGATCTGCGGCTGCATATCGGTCGGGAATCCCGGATAGGGCATGGTGTTCACGGACGTGCAGTGTAGTCTGTGGTTGCAGACCACACGGATGGAATCATCAAACTCGGACACCTCACACCCGATCTCGCGGAGCTTGGACGTCAGACATTCCAGATGCTTCGGGATGACATTCCGGATCGTGACATCCCCGCGTGTGGCCGCGCTGGCAAACATGAAGGTCCCGGCCTCGATCTGGTCCGGGATGACGCTGTACTCCACGCCGTGCATCGCGTGTACCCCGTCGATGCGGATGACATCCGTGCCCGCACCCTTGATGCTGGCGCCCATCGCATTGAGGAGGTTCGCGACATCCACGACATGCGGCTCCTTCGCCACATTTTCCAGAACCGTGCGGCCCTCTGCCATCGTCGCTGCCAGCATGACATTGATCGTGGCGCCGACGGAGACCTTGTCGAAGTAGATACGCGCACCCTTCAGCCTCTTGGCATCCACAATCACCATGCCGTTGACCACCCGGCCGGTGGCGCCCAGTGCGCGGAATCCCTTCAGGTGCTGGTCAATCGGACGGCTTCCGATGTTGCAGCCGCCGGGAAGAGCGACCTCCGCGTGATGATATTTTCCCAGAAGTGCCCCCAGAAGATAATAGGAGGCGCGCATTTTCTTGATGTAACTATTATTTACAACACAATTGTAAATTCCGGCACCATTTATTTTTGCAGTATGACGGTCGATCCGCAAAACAGAGGCTCCTGTCTCACCGATCGCCTCGAGCAGAACATTCACGTCGTTTACATCGGGCAGGTTGCTGATTGTCACCGGGCTGTCTGCCAGGATCGCTGCAGCAAGAATGCCGAGGGCGGCATTCTTCGCCCCGCTGATCACCACTTCACCGGCCAGCGGGTTCCCGCCTTTTACGATATACTGTTCCATATGAATTACTCCTTAAGCTTCATGCAGGCCTGCGCCTGATTGTCAGCAAAGGATCCTACTATTCCCCCACTGCATTGAACGGTCACATTATAACATGAAATCCGGATTTGTAAACTTGTACTGGTGTTTTTTGTCATGAATGATACAAAAAAGTCGTTTTTCTGTAACATTTTCGTAATAATCCACACAGTTTCCCTGGCTGTCCCGCCGGCCGGCACTGTTCCGCCTGCCGGATTCCAACTCAGAAAGCTGGATTCGCCTTCCGCACCGGACACCCGGACAGGTGCTGCTGGCCGGCCGAACGATCAGCCGTCTGCGAAAGCCATCACTCAGGACTGCCGTCCCCGGCTGTTTCCGGCATGGGTACGGCCGCCGGCGCTGCTTCTCTTTCCCGCAGGGGCACCGCCGCGGGCGGAGCGCTTTCCGGCGTCATATCCCCTGCCGGTTCCCGCGTTCCGGGCAGATCCTTCGCGGGCAGAACGATTCCCACCGGCATATTTCCGATCTGCTCCGGCATTCCGGGAGGAACTTCCATGCACGGAGCGCTTCTCTCCGCCGTAACCGCGGCCTGTTCCCGCATTCCGGGAGGAACCTCCGTGATCGGAGCGCTTCTCTCCGCCGTAACCGCGGCCTGTTCCCGCATTCCGGGAGGAACCTCCGTGATCGGAGCGCTTCCCCTGTCCGGGTTTTCCGCGGTAAGGACGCTTTTCCACCGCATTGCCGTACTTGTCTACCTTTTTCGGCAGCTGCCGGTAGGGCCTGTCTTTCCCTTTGCCTTCCGCGCGGTCCGCCGCCTCTCTCTCTTCCTGTCCGGCTTCTTTCTGTTCTTCCTCCGCCCGCTTCATCAGTCCCGCTGCCTGCGGTGCGGATTTCCGGACCGAGAATCCGAAGGATCCAAGCTCCCGTCCGAGTGCATAGTACATGCCATGGCTGTAGGCCACGAGTTTCGCGCGTTCCAGGTGAAGCTTTCCCTCCGCGTCCAGAAGATCGGAATCCACCCGGACCGCTGCAACGTCTGCCAGGAAAAGATCGTGGCTTCCGAGGGGGATCACCTGTCTGACGCGGCACTCAATATTGACCGGGCTTTCCGCGATCCCGGGTGCCGCCACCTTCTCGGATGCCGACGGCGTCAGCCCGGCTGCCTCAAACTTGTCGATCTGCGCGCCGGAGCGCACGCCGCAGAAATCGGCCGCCGGAACCATCTCTTCCGTCACCAGGTTCACCACAAACTCCCCGGACTGCCGGAGCATCTCGTAGGAATGCCGGGACGGCCGGACGGAAATCGAGAGCATCGCCGGATCCGAACACACGGTCCCCGCCCATGCGACCGTCAGCACATTGATGCTGCCGTCCGCTCCCCGTACCGATACCAGAACCGGGGGAACCGGGTAGAGCATGTTTCCCGCCGGGAATGTTGTCTTTGCATGATTCTGCATCTGTAAAATCCTTTCTCTCCCGACCTCTGCCGAAGGCCCGCCCGGCGGATCAGGAAATCTGATGGAGCTGCTCGACGCTGGCTGTCAGTGCCGGAACCATCTGCTTTTTCCGGGAGACAACGCCCTTCAGGTAAATTCTCCCGTCCTTTGCCTCCTCGTGAAATGCCGCGGAAATGATCCGGTCTGCCGCGGGCTGCTCCCCGTCATACAGCAGCACGGAATCCTCCTCCAGGATCCCCGTCAGCATGATGCAGATCATCGATACTCCCTGACTCTGCCGCGCCTTCGGCAGATAGGGCTTCATGATCTTTTCCAGGCTGTCCAGTTCTTCCTTGCTCATGGAACTGATCTGTCCGATGCCGATCTCCATGCCGTCGATGTTGAAGCGCTTGTAATCCTGGAAAAGGATCTGCTCCGGCGTCTTGTTGCGCAGATTGCTGCCCGCCGCAAACATCCGCTTAGCCAGATCCTCCGGGTCTATCTTCGCGATATCGGCCAGCTCTGCCGCGGCCCTCCGATCCATCTGCGTGCAGGTCGGCGAGCGGAACAAAAGTGTGTCAGAGATGATCGCCGAGAGCAGAATTCCCGCCGTGTCCTGCGGAATCTCCACGCCGTGCTCGTGATAGCACTCCCACACAATCGTCGCCGTGCACCCCAGCGGCTCACAGCGGAAATAGACCGGTGATGCCGTCTCCACGGTGCCGAGCCGGTGATGATCCAGGATCTCCAGAATCTCCGCATCCCGGATCCCGCGGACCGCCTGGTCGGGTTCATTGTGATCCACCATGATCACCTGTTTGCGCTTAGCACCCAGCAGATTTCTGCGGGAGATCATCCCGATATAGGACCCGTCCTCGCCGATGATCGGAAAGTCCCGGTGCCGGAGGCTGGCCATCGTCGGCCGGATGTCGTCAATATAATCATTGATGGAGAAGGTGACGAGATGGTCTTTTTTCATATAAAAGCTGACCGGCATGGACTGGTTGATGAAACGTGCCGCTGTAAACGTGTCAAACGGCGTGCTGATCACGATACAGCCATGCTCCTGGGCCAGCTTCTGGATGGTGATGGAGACCTTGACGCCCTCGCACACGACGATGCAGGCTGCATCCATCTCGATGGCGCACAGCTGTGCCTCATAGCGGTTTCCCAGAATGACGAGATCGCCCTTCTCGATATAGCTCTCCATGACGTCCGGATTGGCTGCCGCGATGAAGACTTTTCCATGGGTAAAATAGGTATTGGGATCACCGACCACCGCGGTTCCCTCCAGCGTTTCCACAATGTTCGTAAACCTGGTATGGGCCTTGGAGAGCACCATGTTGTCGTAGCCGTCCATGAAGGACTCGGTGATATCCGACACCGTGATCAGCCCTTCCAGACGTTTGCTCCGCGTAATCGGGAGCGTGACAATCGACTGCTGGTTCATCAGATCCCAGGCGGATTTCAGGGAGATCGTGCGGGAAACGCCCGCCGTGCGGTGAATCTCGATATCGCTCACCTGGGTGCGGACATCTTCCACCAGTGCCGGCTCCGGTGTCTGGAAGGTCCGCAGCACGAATCCGGTCTCATCATTGATCCGGCCGGCACGGCAGGCCAGATATTCCTTCTCCGGATCGATGGCATTTTTCAGCCTGGCGTAGGCAATGGCAGAACAGATGGAGTCTGTATCCGGGTTTCTGTGTCCGATTACAAATACCGATGACTTTCCTGGCATGGCTCAGGCCTCCTTTTTCTTGCGGAATACCAGCAGCTTGCTGAATACATAGTTCAGGATGACAACGATCACACTGACCAGAATCTTCGCAATGCTCCCCTCGATGCCGAAGATGGTCTGATTCAGGCCCCGCCCGACGAGGAACGGAACCAGGAAGCTCTCGAGCAGGCCTGTGACGACCCTGGCGCCGGCAAACCGGAAAAACTCCGGAAGGACGACGGAAGGCGCAAAGGAGCGGGATTCAAACACGCGGACCTTGTTGGTAAAAAAGGCAAATACCACTGCGCCGATCCAGGAAATGACATTCGCCCAGAAGATATTCGTCGCAAAGTTGCTGCCGAGAATTCTCACGACAGATTGCGCTCCCACTCCGAGAAGGCGCACAAAGATCGTATAGATGACCCAGTTGACGAGGGTCGTCATCACGCCCCAGAACAGATAGGCAATCACTTCATGATATCGGGTGACAAGTTTTGAAATTTTTTTCATAGAATTGCAGCTGGCACCTTACCGATGCCGGAGGACGGGGTTCTGCGCACCAGCTGGTGCACAGACCGGACAACGAAACGGGTTCAGTATAGCTGACACCTGTCTGTTTTGCAAGAAAGGATTTGCATGCGGGCACACGCCCCGCCGCAGTACAGAATGATCCATGAACGATGCAGCAGGCATCCTGAGAAAGAAGGCTGCGCTCTGCCAGCCGGCAGAGTACAAAACAAGGCATGGATATACGGCCCTTTCCGTATACACATGCCCTGCATTCTGTGTGCGCGCACCGCACATCCCGTGCCTGCGTCACCCCGCGCCGGCCTCAGCCCTGCGCGGTCGCCTCCTTTGCGGACTCCGGCACGGATTCCCCGGTGCCGGAGTCGGAACCGGTCTCCTCCGATGTCTCACGATCGGTTTCTGCCTCGGACTCCGCTTCTCCCGCAGTGTTCTCCTCCGTATTCTGAATTCCCGCGTAATCCGAGAGGACAAACTGGGTCGTGTCAAAGCTCGGAAGCGATGCCAGTTTCTTCTGGCGCGTATTGTAAGCGCTCACACCGCCGGCGATCCCACAGCCCGCAACAATCGCGCAGAGAATCAGAATAACCGTAGCCTTTCCGAGGCGCTCCCGGAAGACTTCCTTCTTGATATTCTTACGGCGATTCTTCTTGAACTTCTTATATTCATCCACCTTTTTCTGACTCATGTCAAACACCCTCTCTTATACTT
>OMZJ01000028.1 GCA_900315495.1 uncultured Lachnospiraceae bacterium | reverse complement strand
GATTGCCGTTCCGGCCTATGCGGAGGAAGCACCCCAGGAAACACAGGCAGAGGCTCCCGCAGAGACTGCTGCTGTGGAAGAGCAGACTTCCGTTTCGGAAGAAACGACCGCTGCGGAATCCCAGACAGCCGCCACGGAGGCGGATCCCGATATTCTGACGGAAAATTATACCTATATGTCGGATACGGGAGAGCATCACACCTATCCGGAGCAGATTGTGCAGGGCGGCGAGACTTATGTGCTGCAGAACACGGAATACCAGACCACTCCGATCACAAAGGAGCTCCAGTCGGTGTCCCCGGATCTCTGGAAGGGCGCTGATTACGCCCCGCAGCAGGACTGGAACGTGGACGGCCTGCATTATGCGCTCACGGACAGCAAACCCGAGGAATGGACGCAGCAGGGCCGGACAAAAACGGTCTATGCCAATGATTATTATGAGGCCGGCGCGGAGATCCCTGCGGAATATGCCACGCAGACTACGGACGATGCGACCGGAGAAACCATTGACTGTTCCATTCCGGAAGCCGCGCGGGCGGAAGAGGGAAAATGGGAAGAAGGCGTTCTGAATGAGCAGATCCGTTTTACATGGAACGCCGATCAGCAGACGTGGGTTTGGAATTATAACAACGAAGATCACACGCCGGCAAATCAGGACGAAAGTCCTTCCTTTGACGGATGTGAAGACCTGTTCCTGAACTCGCTTGGCCTGGAACCTCAGTTCTGCAAAGTGACGGATATTCAGTGGGACGGAGAGGGATATCAGGATGGCGATCAGTGGTACCGGAACGCTATTCTTCACGGAGACCGGATGGTGCTCATAACGCACGTCTGGTTCCAGGGCGATGTCGCGCTGCCGGATCTTCCGATGATCCGCTATACCAATTTCTACACTTCGGATCCCGTATCCTACCTGGTGACGGCTGCGGTCACCTACAGGAAAGTCGAGGAAGAACCGGAAACGGAAGCACAGACGCCGGCTGAGACGGAGCCGCAGTCATCCGTTGAGTATCTGAACGCGGATGATGTACAGAACATCGTCTCCGCAAACGGAACCGAAATGCAGCAGACGCTTTCCGGAGAACACAGAGTGATGATGCTCCTGACAGCGGTCGGGATCGGCATTGCAGCAGCAGCCCTGATTCTTCTGATCCTTCGGGGAAATCAGAAACCGCGTGCATGGCTCCATGCAGAATCAGGGACGAAAAACAGAAAAAACAAAGGAGAAAGAGTATGAGCAACTGGATTCTGACGGGAATGGAAAAGGGCCGTCTGGCGCTTGGCGGGATGGCGGGAACGCATGTTTTCGGCGATTCTGCCAGCGGCGGAACAGGTTCCCTGTCCGCGTTTTTTTCCAAACTCGGGAGCATTGTCAGCGAATATCAGGCGGCCGGAACCGTCGTGATCATTGTCATTGCACTTTTGATCCTTGGCACGAAGCTGATGATCGGAGACGATGAGGACCGGATGCGTTCCAGAAAATCCGTTCCGTTCATCATCATCGGCGCGGCGATTCTGGTGTCTGCTTGGAATGTTGCCGGATATCTGAGCGGTGTGATGAGTTTCTGAAAATCATTTCGGCGCGGAAGAGCAGTCTTTTCCGCGCCGTCCTGTATAAGGGAGGACGCCATTGGCACGTAAAGTTACAGCCTCGGATTGGAAGAGAGATCAGAAATACAAAGAAGACGATCGGCTGTTTAAGGCAAACATGTTCTTTTCAAGGCCGAGAAACAGCTTTCTCGTTTCGATGATCCTCGGATTCATCCTGCTTTTCCTTCTGAATTTTCTCGCGAATATCCTTGCGAGGATCCTGCGGGGCTACGGATCGAAAAGCCTTTCCGCGTCCTGTCTGCTGATCCATCCGAGATACTGGGCATTGTATCTTATCGGCGCAGTTGTTGTCCTGATCATGTCGCTGGTAAACGTGTATCGTTACTGGAACGCATATCGGGACATGGACAAAGGGCAGAAAGGCACATCCCGGTTTACGACATTCCAGGAAATCAGGGAACAGTATCAGGCGGTTCCGGAGATTCCGGAGAAGAATCCGGACGGCACCGTGAAGCGGATCCCCGGTAACGGCGGGCTGCCTGTTGCCAGCAAAGACCATATGGAATACCTGGATGAGAGCGCGACCAATACGCTCATCATTGCCATCACGAGAGCCGGTAAAGGAGAGGTCTTTTCCCTGCGTATGCTGGACAGTTATACGAGATCGGAAAAGCAGCCGTCCCTGGTGATCCTCGATATGAAGTTTGATCTGCGGAAAATGTGTTCCCAGACCTTCCAGGACCGCGGCTACAAGGTGATGTCCATCAACCTGGAACAGCCGCTGCGCGGCGTCGGCTATAATCCGCTGTACCTCATTACGAGGTACTATCAGCAGGGAAAAGACAGCGATGCAGAGCTTCTATGCAAATCCTTTGCCTATCCGCATTTCGCGTCATCCAGCGGGAAGAGCGATGACAATACGGATTTCTTCCTCTCCAATGCCACGAATGCTTTAACGGCTCTGATCATGGCGCATACACAGGACTGTATCGCGCAGGAACGCCGGATCAATGCGAAAGCGGCGGACGAATACATTCAGAAGCGCATCAATTTTGAAAATCTGAATGAAGAGGAAAAGGAAGATGCCAGGAAGATCTACCGGGAACATCTGAATGAGCCGTTTTCGGAGCGGGTCGAGAACGTGGATTACATTCCCGACAATGTGAAATTCGAAGAAGATGATTACGCGCTCCGCCATAACAACATGGCGTCCATCATCAACATGTTCACTAATCTATCCTCGCAGACATCAGAGTCCGGAAAGGACAAGACAATGCTGGATCAGTATTTTGAGATGCGTGGAAGATTCGACCGCGCAAGAACCGTCTACAGCTCCATCGGCGTTTCCGGAGACCGGACCAAAGGAAGCATCAATTCGCAGATGCTGACGAAGCTCTCCCAATATACATTCGGCGGTGTGGAGCAGCTGACCAGAGAATCCTCTTTCGCACCGGAAGACCTTGGATTCGGAAAACAGCCGATTGCGCTTTTCCTACAGGTTCCCTTCTATGATCGGTCCAAGGATGCGATTGCAATCTCGATCATCGACCAGATCTACCAGGCCAATGCGAGAGCCTGTGTGCAGTCCAGATCCGGCAAATGCCCCCGCCGTGTGATTTTCCATCTGGACGAGATCGCACAGTTCCCGCCGATTGAGAACCTGGATTCGAAGCTGTCCATCTGCCTGGGCCTGAACATGGTCTTCAATCTGATCATCCAGACCGACGCACAGCTCACCTTGAAGTACGGCGAGGCTGCCAAGATCATCAAGGGCAACTGTGGAAATCAGGTCTTTCTCCAGACATCCGAGGATGAGACCGCGGAAATGTTTTCGAAACTCCTGGGATCCAGAACGATCATCGGGGCAAACCGCTCCGGGCGGAGATTCGACCTTGACAAGTCCTACACGGAGACCATCGAAGAACGCCGGCTGCTGTATCCGAGAGAGCTGATGGATCTGGAAGAGGGCGAAAACGTAATCCTTCGGACCATGTACCGCCGCGATCTGAACGGAAACAAGGTGATTCCGCGCCCAATCTTCAACTCCGAAAAGGAAGGCCGGGCATATCTTTATCGCTATCAGTATCTCCAGGACTACTTCCCGGATGCGGAGTCTGTATCGGAAGAGTCGCTGCATCTGCCGACCATCCAGTCGGTTCCGGCGGATCAGATGATGTACGACTACAACATTTCCTTTGAGGCAGTGGAGTTCCGGTCCCTTCGGGACCAGATCAGGAACGTGATGCAGCAGATCCGTCAGACACAAAGGCAGGAAAACGGAAAGAACAAAGAAGAGATCGATCAGAAAGTGAGAGCACTTCGGGATACCAATACACAGCTGCGGACGGAATACAATACGATGCTGCAGAAATGGATGTATCAGTGGGATATCACGCTGCGGCTTCCGATGGAAAAACCTGCATGGGCACTGGAAACCGTGATCACAGATAAAATCAGAGGCATGGCGGAATATGATCCGGAGATACAGGGAAAAGTCGCGTCCGGAATCACCGGTGGCGACCTGGTCATCCGGATCGCGGAGAATCCGACTATGCCAATCAGAAAAAAAGAAGACTTACGGAAAACGCTGGCAGACTATTTACAGTGGAAAACCGCGATACCTGTAATGCAGTGAGGGGTACATGATCTATTACAGTGACGTGCCGGAACATGTTCAGGACATTTTACTGAACAACACACAGTATTTCCATACATCGAATCCCATCAGTTTTATATTTCGATGGATCGGCTGGGGATTGATCAGCCTTCTGAAAGTGCTCTGCAACCTGATGCAGAGCCTGTGGAATGC
>OMZJ01000002.1 GCA_900315495.1 uncultured Lachnospiraceae bacterium | reverse complement strand
TTTATTTTCCCACGCATGCCATACATGCATATTCGAACGAATCAATGCAGAAAATAGAAGGATGCAACTGGAGAACAGAAAGATTCAGGAATGGGAATGGTTCATTTCGGCAGCAAAAAAGCAGGCAGCGGATTCGGCGCACGAATGACCGCGGTCTGTATCGGACTTTTCGCTCTGTGCGCGGTGTGGATGCTCTTTCGGATTCTTCCCTATCATACGTCAGACCAATATATCGGCCAGGCCGTTCCGGTGACGGTAATCTCATCGGCCGAGATTACCGTAAACGGGGAAACACGGGAATACAGTCTGCCGGCCGGACTGGAAGATCTCACCCCCGGGACAGAGATTCAGGTTTCCTTCTCGTTTCTGAATCAGTCTGAGGACACGTACATGCAGGTTCGGACGGCGTTCGCGCCGCTGCGGGTGGAGGTGAACGGGGAGACCGTATATGAGTTCGGCTCGCCGGACACGCGTCCTTCCTTCATGAAGGATCCCGGGACGGTGATTCAGTTTGTTCCCATCCCGGATCCGGGGCAGACCGATGTTGTTTTGCATTACACGTCGCCGAATACCAGAGATTCGGTTAACATAGCGACGCCCTTCGTTTCCAACCAGTCCGGTCTGCTGCGGGCGGACATGGTGCGGTTCGGCCCTGTGATGGGGATCGGCCTGATCCTTCTGATCGGCGGCATCCTGCTGATCCTCATTGCCATCCTGATTCTGCAGACCGTGCAGAAGGGACGGATGCTTCTGTATCTCGGCGCCTTTACCGCGCTGACCGGACTCTGGGGCATCTCCAACTGCGACATGGTTCTGTTCTATGTGAACGATGCCAACCTCTGGTATCTCGTCAGTTATATGGCCTTTTTCAGCTTTACGCTTCCGCTGGAAATGTTTCTGGAGAAAAGTGTATACAGAAATTTCCGGAAGTTTTTTCACGCACTGCGTCTGGTTCTGGAAATCCTGCTGCCGGTGACGGTGATCCTGCAGCTGACAGGAACCGTCATGTTCATCCAGAGCGCAGCGGTCTACCGGCTGCTGCTGCCGGTCTCCATCCTTCTGTACACGGCGGGAATCATCGGGGAAGCCGTCCGGTACCGCGATCCGTTTTCCATGCAGATGACCATCGGGATGCTGATTCTCAGCGGAGCGGCTGTCAGCGAGATCGTCTTTTACATGGGGAGCACGGGTTATGACTGTTCCGCCCGGTTCCTGATCGGGACCGGGATCTTCTGCATCTACATGTGCGGTGTCGGCGCGTTACAGATCCGTAAATCCTGGAAGCTTCTGCGCCGGGAAAAGGAACAGGAGCGCCAGCTCATGCTGATGAATCTGGAAATCCATGAACAGAAGAAATATCAGGATACGATCCTCGAACACGAAGAGCTCCTGAGAAGACTCCGGCATGACTACCGCCATCAGCTGACGGTCCTGCAGGGCTATGTGAAGAGCGGAAATCTGGAGGAACTGTCCCGGTATCTGTCGCAGATGATGGATGCGGTTCCTGTGCGGGGAGATCATCCGTATACGGAAAATACCGCGGTCAATGCCGTTGTTTCCTATTATACAGCGGCCGCGCAGAAAAGGGGCGCCCGGACGGAGATCCGGCTGACCATCCCCCGTGTCCTTCCCATGGAGATCGAACAGAGCCTCTGTGTCATTCTGGGAAATCTCATGGAGAATGCCTGCGAAGCGATGGGAAGAATGGGCGGATCCGAAGCCGGATCGGGAAAACCGGACGAGAACGGCGTCGGGGCGGATGCGGTCAGGATGACGGCACCCGGAGAAAATGCGCCGTGCTTTCTCCAGTTGTCCGCGGTGGATCACATGGGTACTCTGGTGATCCACATGGAGAACAGCATGGGCGGCAGACTGCGGCGGCGGGGCCGGTTCTTTGTGTCTGAAAAGAGGGATGAAATCGGCATCGGCCTCAGCAGCATCAGCAGTATTGCGGGAATGTACGGGGGAGATGCGGAGTTCCACGGAGAAAACGGTGTTTTCGTATCCAATGTTTATATGCATCTGAGCACAGATTTATCCCAAACGGATCATTCGGGAACGGATCATTTGGAAACAGATCCTTCAGGAACAGACTCTTCGACAACAGATCATTGGAAAACGAATCCTTCGGAAACGGGCCATCGATAATCCAAAATCCGGCCGCGCGGGACGCCTGCCGCCCGACCGGTTCCGCGGTGCGGCGGAAATTTTGCAGATCGGGAGGTCAGCCCTTGACAGGAGAAAAAGAACTGGTATAATTAAATTGCAAGCAATTAAATCAACCGCAATCTTTAAGGAGGATGAGTCATGAGCATCTATGATTACAGAGTAAAAGATATGCGCGGCGATATGGTTGACCTCCACAGCTATAAGGGCAGGGTGCTTTTGATCGTCAACACGGCGACCGGCTGCGGCTTCACACCGCAGTACGAGGGTCTGGAGAAGCTTTATCAGAAGTACAGGGACCAGGGCCTGGAAATTCTGGACTTTCCCTGCAACGAGTTCGGCCATCAGGCGCCCGGCACCAATGACGAGATTCACACCTTCTGTACAACAAAGTACCATGTGACGTTCCGCCAGTTCGGAAAGATCAAGGTCAACGGACCGGAGGAAGAGAAGCTGTACACCTACCTCAAGGCGCAGCAGCCCGGGGTGCTGGGAAGCCGCATCAAGTGGAATTTCACCAAATTTCTGGTGGACCGCGACGGCAATGTCACTGCCCGATATGCGCCGAATGTAGCGCCGGAAAAGATTGAGGAAGATATTCAGAAACTTCTCGCACAGAAGGGCAATACCATGCAGATCAACCGGCAGTGACGAGAGTCTGCACAGACATGTCCGGGCAGAGGACATGTAACAGGAAAACAGCCTTCTGCCGGGAGACAGAGAGGTGCAGCAGACTGCATGGAGGGAGCAGAGATGGAAAAATATGACTGTCTTCGGCTGGATCATCAGCTTTGCTTTCCGCTGTATGCCTGCTCCAAGGAGATTGTCCGGCGTTATAAACCGTTCCTGGATCCCCTCGGGCTGACTTACACACAGTACCTTGTGATGATGGTGCTCTGGGAGCAGTCGGAGATCACCGTGCGGGATCTGGGAGAGCGCCTTTACCTCGATTCCGGAACGCTCACACCGGTGCTCAAAAAGCTGGAGAGCAGAGGATACCTGGAGAGAAAGCGCTGCGACAGCGATGAGCGCTGCGTGATCCTCTCTCTCACCGAGGAGGGAAATGTACTGAAGGACCGGGCGTTGGATGTCCCGGAGAAGATGGGCAGATGTGTTCCATTGAAGCCGGAGGATGCAGCCGAATTGTACCGGCTGCTGTACGGTGTGCTGGGCGCCCTGCAGGAAGAAAACGATGCGGCGCAGCCGGAGCTGGGCGGAAAGTCCTGACGGAACAGCCGGATCCGCGAGGCCTGCGGGCTCTTTGAAACATCCTGCAGTGCCTGGAAACGGCGCAGCGGATCCGTGGAATTTAGTTCTTCTGGCGCAGAAAGCGCCATGAAAGATGGAACAGGAGACTCCCGTATCAAAATGCGGGACCTGAGAAAGGGGAAAAGTTATGTCAGTTACAGTGATCACAAAAGAAAATTTTCAGTCCGAGGTACTTGATTCGAAGGAGCCGGTTCTGGTAGACTTCTGGGCAACCTGGTGTGGACCCTGCAAGATGCTCACGCCGCTGGTTCACCAGGTTGCGGATGAGGCACAGGGCTTTAAGGTCGGAAGCATTGATGTGGATGAGCAGCCGGAGCTTGCCGAGCAGTTCGGCGTGATGTCGATCCCCACGCTGATTGTGTTTGAGAACGGCAAGGCGGTGCGGCAGTCGATCGGCTTTATTCCGAAGGACCGCATTCTTGCGCTGGTGAAGGGATAATCGGGACCGCGTTTTTCGGCGGGCAGAAAGCAGCAATCAGTTGTGATACGGGAGCCGGACCGGCCGCCTGACGGCGTGTCGGCCCGGCTTTTCGCGGAACCCTGCGGGGAATCCGGACAGAAAGGAGAACACAGAATGGCAGATGCGGATGTAATTATTGTAGGAGCAGGAACCGCGGGGCTGACCGCGGCAATTTACGTGCAGCGCGCAGGCAAGAAGGCGCTCGTCTTTGAAGAGGCTGTTTACGGCGGACAGATCGTCAATACGCCGGATATCGAGAATTATCCGGGAATTGCGCACATTTCCGGATATGAATTTGCGACCGGCCTGTACAATCAGGCGACGGAGCTTGGCGCGGAAGTCCGCTTTGAAAAGGTGCTCTCGATCGAAAATGAGGGGGCGGAAAAGCGGGTAAAGACCACGGGCGGGGAATATACGGCCAGAGCCGTGATTCTGGCGACCGGCGCGAAGAACCGGGCACTGGGACTTCCGCGCGAGAAGGAGCTGACCGGACGGGGGATTTCCTACTGCGCGACCTGCGACGGCGCTTTCTTCCGCGGGAAGGAGGTTGCGGTCAACGGCGGCGGGAACACCGCGCTGGAGGATGCCGCTTACCTTGCGAACGGATGCAGCAAGGTCTATGTGATCCACCGCCGGGACCAGTTCCGCGGCGATGCGAAGGAAGCCGATGCGCTCCGCGCAAAGCCCAATGTGGAGTTCATCCTGAATTCCACCGTGACCGCGCTGTTCGGAGAGAAGAAGCTGGAAGGCATCGAGGTGACGAACAAAGTGACGGGCGAGAAACGGACCCTGCCGGTGGCCGCGCTGTTTGTGGCAATCGGGCAGGAGCCGGACAACGCGCCGTTTGCCAATGTTGCGGCGCTGGACGGGAAAGGCTACATTGAGGCCGGCGAGGACTGCCGGACAGAGACCGAAGGCATCTATACGGCGGGCGACTGCCGTACCAAGGAGGTGCGCCAGCTGACAACCGCTGCGGCGGACGGCGCAGTGGCGGCGATGGCGGCCTGCGGCCGGCTGAACTGATTCCCGAAACCGAAACAGATTCCTGAGAATATGGACGGATTCCCCGGGGGGAGGAATGAATCACCGGGGGCAGAACCGGATTCCCGGGAGAAGAACAGTTTTCAAAGGAAACGAACGAATTTTCGAGGGCATGATCACAGGCGGAATGGTCCGCCGTATAACGAACCCCGCTTGTGAGAGGAAAATACATGGAGCAGAAAACACAGAGTGCGCCGCAGACAGGCGGCAGCAGCAAACTGGAAACAATACCGATGGCGAAACTTCTGATGACCATGTCGGCGCCGATGATGCTGTCCTTTTTCATCCAGGCGCTCTACAACATGGTGGATTCCATCTTTGTCGCCAGAATCTCCGAGAATGCGCTGACCGCCGTGTCGCTGGCGATGCCGATGCAGAATGTGATCACGGCCGTCGGTGTAGGTCTCGGCGTGGGCCTTTCGGCACTGCTGCCGCGCGCGATGGGCGCGGGGGACGGGAAACATGCCGACCGGCTGATGAATACGGATCTCTTCCTGGGAATTGTCGTCTGGGCCGTTCTGTTCTTTCTGGGGCTGTTCGCCGCTGCGCCTTACTTTGCACTGCAGACAGATGTGGCGGAGATTGCCGTTGACGGGACCATTTATCTCCGGATCTGCTGGATGGCATCCATCGGCGCCCTGTGCGGACAGGTGCTGGAGAAGGCGCTCGTCGCATCCGGACACGCGTTCAGCGCGATGTCCAGCCAGGCGGCCGGAGCCGTTTTCAACATCGTGTTTGACCCGCTCCTGATTTTCGGCATCGGCATTTTCCCGCGGATGGGGATCGCCGGCGCTGCGGCCGCGACCGTTCTCGGGCAGATCCTCGGCGCCGCGGTGGCACTGGGCTTCAACCTGAAATACAATCGACAGATCCATATCGGCAGGCACCTGTTCCGGCCGGATTGGAAGGCCGCCGGCCAGATCTTTTCCGTGGGCTTCCCGTCGATGATCACCATCGGCCTGTCCGCGGCGATGAGCTTTCTGGTGAACCAGGTGCTTCTGGCCTACAGCACGACGGCCGCCGCTGTATACGGCATCTGGCTGAAGCTGCAGAATTTCTGCTTTATGCCGGCCTTCGGAATGAACAACGGTCTGGTTCCGATTCTGTCGTACAATTACGCCAGAAAGAACCGGGAGCGCGTCAGAACCGCCATGCGGATGTCCTTTACCTTCATCGCGATTCTGATGGCGGTGCTCACACTGCTCTTTGAGTTCATCCCGGATCAGCTTCTGACGTTGTTTTCCGCATCCGAAAACATGCTGGCCATCGGCCGGATCGCCATCCGGATCTGTGTGCTCTCGCTGTTCTTCGGCGGCATCAATGTGGTCGGCGCGACGGCGATGCAGGCCATGGATCATCCGGGCTATACCCTTGTGATCAACCTGTGCAGGCAGTTCATCCTGATTGTGATGCTGTTCTATGCACTCTCGGCCATTTTCCATCAGTTGAATCTTCTGTGGACAGCGATTCCGATCGGGGAGGCGGTCACGCTGGCTATCATGGCCGTCCTTTTCCGAAAAACCATGCGGACGCTCGAT
>OMZJ01000040.1 GCA_900315495.1 uncultured Lachnospiraceae bacterium | reverse complement strand
TGGATCCGCGAATGTACAGAAACCCCGGCCGCAGAAACTGCGGCCGGGGTTTCCCATCGGCAGAAATTGCCGACATCTTCCGTCTCACTGCTGCAAGAAAAGGCTGGCCTGGCTGAGAATCAGCTGCGCGTAATCCGAAGAGCCGGATGCCGTGCCGTAGCGGTACAGCGTGAGCGCGGCCGTCCAGCTGCCGGTGGCGTAATAATATTCCGCCAGCATATCCACTCCCACCAGGATGTTGGACGCCGGGTCAAACAGATTGGTCACGCCGAGCTTAGCCATCCGGCCGGCGGAAAATCTCGGAATGATCTGCATGAGGCCGGAGGCACCGGAGCCGCTGGCCGAGACCGCATTGGGATTGAAATGGCTTTCCTGCTGTATGACGGAAAATACCACCGAATAATCAATCCCGTACTGGCTGCAGAGCTGCAGCGTATAGTAAGTCAGCTCTCCGCTCAGCGGGACATTGGTGACCGAGGCAGTGCCGGCCGGCGCGGTCGGCACTTCCGTCGGTACCGCGGTGGTCTCTGCCGGTGTGGCAGTGGTTTCTGTCGGCACCGCGGTCGTTGGCGCCGGAACAGCGGTTGTATCCGCCGGTACGGCATTCGTTTCCGTTGGAACAGCGGTGGTTTCCGCCGGTACGGCATTCGTTTCCGTCGGAACAGCGGTGGTTTCCGCCGGTACGGCAGTGGTTTCCGCCGGAACAGCGTCAGAGCCTTGTGCAGCGGCAACCGGAATCTCGACGGAAGACGTCAGACCCGCGTACTCCACGGTAATCCGTCTGGTCCCCGCATGGAGGATCATCCCGATGTCGCTGCTCTGCCATCCGTCGGTGACCGTGGAGAAACTTCCGTCGCTCCAGCGCACCATGACAGAAATTTCGTCATGGTAAACCACATCGCCCTCCGTCTTTGCCGGGCCGTTGTAGAACGCTTCAATCGACGCGGCCGTCAGCGCCGCGGCACTGGTCTGTGCCTCTGTCTGTGCTGCGGAATCCGTCTCGGAGGCAGGCGTCTTGGCCGCCGTGTCCTGTGCTGTCTCCGCGGAAAATGCCGCGGCGGCATTCTCCGTCACCGTGCTCTCCGGCGAGACGGATTCGGCCGTGGTGTCTGCAGAGGAATCCGCCGACGGCAGCTGTGCAGACGAGGTCACCGCATCCGATCCCTGCTGCCCCGCCATCATGGCCAGATACTGTCCCTCGGTCTCCGGCTTTGACACCTTCATCGACGCGGAAGTGCTGCTGTCCGCCACCTCATCGTCCGCCGCACCGGCGACATTCGATTCGATAATCACGCCGTTCCAGACATAATTGAGCGTGACACAGTTGCCTGCCATGTAGCCGGTCAGGCCGTTCCCGAGATCCACTTTCACCCAGCCGTCTTCTATGGAAAGGACCGGGTAGGCCTCCCCGTATGCGGCCGTATCCAGAATGTCAGACGAAGTTCCGGCCCCCATCCGGATATTCATGCTGGGAACCGTCACCTGCGCATAAGCCTCCGCGCTCTCTTTCACAGATTCCGCCGCATCGTCGCCGTACAGAAGATAATCCGACCGGACAAAACCCTCCGCGTCACCGGTGCGGACCTGCGTCCAGTCCTTCTCCTCCGATACAACCGTCAGGATATCATCGCCATCCACCTGCGTAACAATGTTATCGTCTGTGGATTCATCCTTCCCGGACCGCACATTCAGCCCGCTCAGAGCCATGCTGGTGTTCACGATGGCCTTATCCTTGAAATAGACCGAGAGTGCCATCTCGCCGGTGTCCGAAGAAGTCCCCGCGGCGGCCGGCAGACTGACCGCGACCGCCCCGCTGCTCTCCGATCCCGTCTCTGCCTCGGTGTTTTCCTCCATCGTGCGGTTTTCCGCGGTGGTCTCCTCCGAAACCGAGGTCTGTACTTCCTGCGTATATCTGCTTTCCCCGCTCCGGGCACCCTCCGAAGATCCGAGCTGTACCGCCGCGCTGTGCTGTGTCACCCCGAAAGAGGCCAGAAGTGCACCGGCACCGACCGCTGCTGCACAAATGCAGGCGGCTGTACCCAGCAGGAAACCTCTGCCTTTTCTCATGGACTGATTCCTCCCAAACCCGTTTATTTCAATTCTGTGGCAATTATTACGGATTTATTACAGGGATGATAACATATCCGAAACAGACTGTCAACTCCCGGGGCGGAACAAACGGCAGAATTGAATCAGTTTGTGGGGCTTGCGCCCTTTTTTCAGGCCTGGAAATGCGGATTTTCCTCCATTTTACAGGGAATCTCCTTTCTGTCGGCGGCAGGCGGACCCAGGGACCGCGGCCCATCTGCCCTCCGCGGGCCGTCAGCGCCGAACCGGCGGCCGGCAGGACCTGAATCAGCGGCCGGAAACCTCTCTTCTCTGCCGGGCAGCCTCAAACATCAGGACAGAGGCCGCCATGGCGGCATTGAGGGATTCCACCCGCCCGCACATCGGGATGCGGACCCTCGTATCCGCCATCTGCATCATCTGCGCGGACAGGCCGTTCCCCTCGTTTCCAATCAGGAAAGCACTGCCGCCGGTATAATCCACCCGGGTGTAATCGGCTTCCCCGTCCATGTCCGCGGCACAGATCCGGATTCCGGCATCCGCCAGGCGCGCCGTCTCCGCCGGGAGATCTTCCGCCGTAAAAAACGGCATGCGGAAAATGCTTCCCATGGTGGAGCGGACCACCTTCGGACTCCACGGATCACAGGTGCCCTCGTCCATCACAATGCCTGTGACCCCTGCCGCTTCGCCTGCCCGGAAGATGGTGCCAAGATTTCCGGGATCCTGCAGGGTCTCCAGGATCACCAGAAGCGGCGGACGGTCCGGAGCGGACAGATCGTCCTTTTTCCAGCGGATCTGCCGCACAACCGCCAGAATGCCCTGCGGTGTGCGGGTATCCGACAGGGCGGAAAAAATGCTGTCCGGCACGACGCGGCTGTTTCTCTCCTCCATGATTTCCAAAGCACTCTTCTGCCGGGAAAAACTCTCCGAGAGAACCACCGTCTCGATCAGGTTGTGCGGGATCTCCCGGTATCCGCGGATCCCCTCCACTACAAAGAGACCGGTCTTCCGGCGCTCCGCAGCCTTTTTCTGCAGCGCGATGATCTCCTTCTCCTGCTGATTCATACCTTTTTTCCTCTTTCTTTTATGCGCCGTCAGGTCTTCCCAGCAGCGGTACCGCCCGCGGGAAGCGCACAGCGGGCTGCCGGCAGAAATTTCCCGAGGCCAGCGGCAGTCTCCTGAGGACAGTCGTTCTTCTGCCCGTGTCCGCTCTGCCGCCTGCGGAAAATCTTCCGTCGACATCACACCGCCGGGACTGGAAAGGAGGCGGCATTCCTCTGCGGGATGCCGCCTCCTGAAACTTCCGGGAAACCTGTCAGTGAGACAGAAGCTTTGCAACTTCCACCTGATACGGAGGAAGCGTCTTCTGCATTGCGAGGCCCTCGTTGATATCCACATCGTAAAACTTTCCATCTCTCCAGCCGACCAGGCGCTTGGACTTTCCCTCGTCCAGAAGATCCACTGCCATTGCGCCCATCATCGAAGCATACACACGGTCGATTGCCGTCGGGCTGCCGCCGCGCTGCATATGGCCGAGAATGGTTGCCCGGGTCTCAATGCCCGTCGCCACCTCGATGCGCTTTGCCATGCTGGTGGAATGGCCGACGCCCTCGGCATTAACGACCAGGTGATGGGTCTTGCCTCTCTTGCGGCCCTCGATGATCTCGTTGATCAGCTCCTGCTCATTTCCGTCGTACTTCTCCGGAAGGAGGATGTTCTCCGCTCCGTTTGCGATACCGCACCAGAGCGCGATATATCCGGCGCTTCTGCCCATGACCTCGATGATGCTGCAGCGCTCGTGGGAGGTTGAGGTATCGCGGATCTTGTCGATGGCCTGCATGGCGGTATTGACCGCGGTATCAAAGCCGATGGTGTAATCCGAGCAGGCGACATCCAGGTCAATGGTTCCCGGGATGCCGATCGCGTTGATGCCGAGATTTGCCAGCTTGCCAGCGCCGCGGAACGATCCGTCGCCGCCGATGACCACAATTCCGTCGATCCCGTGCTTGTGACAGATATCCGCCGCCTTCTGCTGGCCTTCCGGTGTCATGAACTCCATGCAGCGTGCCGTGTACAGAATGGTACCGCCGCGCTGGATGATATCTGCGACACTGCGCGAATCGAGATCTACGATCTCTTCCTTCAGAAGGCCGGCATAACCGCGCATGATCCCCTTGACCTTCATACCCTTGGAAAGACCTGTCCGAACCACGGCGCGGATGGCCGCATTCATTCCCGGCGCATCGCCGCCGCTCGTGAGAACCCCAATCGTCTTGACTTTATCTGACATTCTAATAAACCTCCAGATCTTGCAATCCCGCAGAATATTCACAGACCAGAAAACTGCCGCAGCTCTGTGACAGACTCCGGCAGCCGCCGGCGAACGGACGGCACTGCAGCAGGACCGCTCCGCTTCTTGTCTATCATACGGCAATCCCGCAAATATTTCAATAATAAACTGGCAATCTCACTCCCCGGTCGGATACCAGCGCACCTTCCCGGCGGTCACCGCCACCTCCTGCTCCCCGAAATCCTGCTTCAGCCGGTCAATAAATTCCGGCGAGGCCAGCACATTCCTGCCCTCCGCCGGCTTCTGATACCGTCTCCCGGCCTTCAGGAAGATTACGATGCAGTCGCGGCCGCCGCCGTCCTGGCGGTTCTCGCGGATTTCCTGCTTCAGCGTCCCCTCTCCGGCCGAGAAAGCGTCATAATCCGCAAATCGGATCCAGATTTCCCGCGGGATCTCGTCAAATGCCCGCAGACTGTCGCAGATCAATTTGCCCTGCGCATCATCCCCCAGGGACACACGGCCGCGCACGAGGATTTTCCGGTCGTCGGTCAGATATGGCCGGAATTTCTCGTACACCTTCGGGAACATCAGGACCTCCAGGGTACCGCTGATATCCTCCAGGCTGACGAAGGCCATCTGCTTGTCGCTCCGGGTGGTCTTGACGCTGACCGCGGAAACCATGCCGCCGACCACGACAAAATCACCGTCGGCCACGCCGGCATGCCCGGTCTCCTCGTCCACGGCAAAATCCGTGCTGACAGCGGTACAGTTCTGTTTCAGCAGGGGCATGTCTTCTTCTAGCGGGTGGCCGGACAGATAGATCCCCAGAACCTCTTTTTCAAAGGCCAGCAGCGTTCCGCGGTCATACTCGGGCAGATCCGGCAGCTTCTCCTCAAAGGGCGCCCGGTCCTCCCCCTGCAGCAGATCAAACAGGCTCATCTGGCCCGCAATATTCTCCCGGCCGCCCTTCGACAGACGGTCCAGCATGACCGGAAGCGCATTCATCTTCTGGCGCCGGTTGCCGGGCAGGCTGTCGCAGGCCCCCGCCTTGATCAGGTTCTCCACGGCCCGCCGGTTCAGGTCCGTGTTCTGCATGCGGGAGAGAAAATCGTGAAAGTCGCGGAACGGCCCGTGTGCCTGCCGCTCTTCGACCAGCTGATCGATTGCGCCTCCCCCGATGCTCTTGATGGCGGAGAGGGCAAAGCAGATTTTACCGTCCGAGACGGAGAAGCCCCGCTCTCCCTGATTGATATCCGGCGGAAGAATGGAAAGGCCCATGCGGCGGCATTCCAGAATGTAGCCCGAGACCTTGGCCGGGGCGTCGATCACAGACGTCATCAGGGCGGCCATGAATTCCACCGGATAGTAAAACTTCAGCCAGGCGGTCTGATACGAGATCACCGCATAGCAGGCCGCATGGCTCTTGTTGAACGCATAGCGGGCAAAATCGATCATCTCGTCATAGATGTGGTTGGCCGTTTTCTCGTCGATGCCGTTCTGAACGCATCCCGGAATGCCAAGCTCTTTGCTGCCATAGACGAAATTGGTCCGCTCCGCGTTCATCACTGCCGTTTTCTTCTTGGACATGGCCCGGCGCACCAGGTCGCTTCGCCCCATCGAGAATCCGGCCAGATCCCGGACGATCTGCATGACCTGCTCCTGATAGACAATGCAGCCGTAGGTGGACTTCAGAATCGGCTCCATCTGCGGGCACTCGTAGCGGATGCTCTCGGGATGATTCTTTCCCTCCAGGTACCGGGGGATGAAGTCCATCGGTCCCGGCCGGTACAGCGAGATGCCGGCGATCAGATCCTCCAGGGAGTCCGGGCGCAGCTCTTTCATGAAGGATTTCATGCCGGAACTTTCAAGCTGAAAGATTCCCTCGCAGTTTCCCGTGCTGATGTAGTCAAAAACCTTTGCGTCCTCCATCGGAATATCGCTGACCGAGAAGGGTTTTCCGGTTGTGCCGGCAATGTTGCGGCAGGCATCCCGCAGCACCGTAAGCGTGCGGAGGCCCAGGAAATCCATCTTGAGCAGCCCCAGCTCTTCCAGCGCCGTCATCGTATACTGGGTGGTGACCGCGCCGTCGGTTCCGCGCGACAGCGGGACATATTCTTCCACCGGCTTTGCGGCGATGACGACACCGGCCGCATGCATCGACGTGTGGCGCGGCAGTCCTTCCAGCCGTTTTGCGGTGTCAATGAGCTGATGAACCTCCGGGTCTGTCTCGTAGACCTTTTTCAGCTCGCTGTTGATCTCCACGGCCCGGTCAATCGTAATGTTGAGTTCGTTGGGGATCATCCGGGCGATCGCGTCGCACCGCGCGTAGGGCAGGTCCATCACCCGGCCCACGTCGCGGATCACGCCCTTGGCGGCCAGCGTGCCGAAGGTCACTATCTGGACGACTTCCTTCTTCCCGTATTTCTGCACGACATAATCGATGACCTCCTGCCGCCTCTCGTAGCAGAAATCCACGTCGATATCGGGCATCGACACGCGCTCCGGGTTCAGGAACCGCTCGAAGATCAGCTGGTAGCGGATGGGGTCGATGTCGGTGATCTTGAGCGTGTAGGAGACAATGCTGCCGGCCGCGGAGCCCCTGCCGGGGCCGACCATGATGCCGTGACTCTTGGCAAAGTTCACATAGTCCCATACAATCAGGAAATAGTCCACGAACCCCATGCTCTTGATGACGTTCAGCTCGCTGTTCAGGCGGTCCCAGAGTTCCTTCGGCGGATTCTGTCCGTAGCGGTCCGTCATTCCCCGCCGGCAGAGGGATTCCAGATATTCCTCGGAGGTATACCCCTCCGGAACCGCGTATTTCGGCAGCTTTCTCTCGTGGAACCGGATTTCCACATGGCAGCGCTCTGCAATCTTTTCCGTATTGTCCAGCGCCTCCGGCGCATAGGAGAACAGCGCCCGCATCTCTTCCTCGGATTTCAGATAAAACTGCCCGCCCTCATAGCGGAGCCGGTTTTCGTCCGACAGCTTTTTTCCGGTCTGCAGACACAGAAGCACGTCGTGAGGCCCTGCATCCTCCTCCCGGATGTAGTGCACATCGTTGGTCGCAATCAGGGGAAGCCCGGTTTCGGCATGCATGCGCAGCAGCGCCTGATTGACCTCCTGCTGCCCCGGCAGCCCGTGGTCCTGCAGTTCCAGGTAAAAGTGATCTTCCCCGAAGATGTCTGCATACTCCAGGGCGGCCTTTTTCGCCTCCTCGTACATGCCGCGGGTGATGTCCCGGGCAACCTCCCCGGCCAGGCATGCGCTGGAGGCAATGATTCCCTCATGAAACTCCCGCAGGAGCAGCTTGTCCACCCTGGGCTTGTAGAAATATCCCTCGGTGAACCCGCGCGATACGATCTTCATCAGGTTGTGGTAGCCCAGATCATTCTCGGCCAGGAGGATCAGGTGATAATACCGGCTCTCGTCGGACCGGACCGGATCCCGGTCAAAGCGGGAGCCCGGCGCCACATAGACCTCGCACCCGATGATCGGATTGATTCCCGCGGCAGCTGCCGCCTTGTAGAAATCAATCACGCCGTACATCACGCCGTGGTCCGTGATCGCCAGATTCTTCATGCCGAGCGCCTTCGCCCGGTCGATCAGTTCCGGAATCTTGCAGGACCCGTCCAGCAGGCTGTATTCTGTGTGCACATGAAGGTGTGTAAAAGCCATGCGATCCTCCTTTGACATCCTCCTGCGGCGAGCCGCTCAATTCCTGCCCGCAGCTTCTTTCCGCTCATTCAAAAAACGCTCCGGGAACCCGATGGTTCCCGGAGCGTCACCGGATTCCGTGGTGCTCAGTCATAACTCTGGTGGTGGAATATCTTAAATCCCTTCCAGTACCGCCACACGGCCTTGGCCAGGATCTTGTCCCGTGCCACATAGGTATTGTTCCACCGGCGGGAATCCTTGGAATTGTTCCGGTTATCCCCCATCATGAAATAATATCCCTCCGGAATTTCATACGGGCCGAGATTCTCAGGCATCGGCGTCTCCTTCAGATAGGGCTCATCCAGCGGCTCGCCGTCAATGTATACCACGCCCTCCTTGATCTCCAGTGTCTCCCCTGGAAGGCCGATGATGCGCTTGATGAAGTTCTCCGACTCGTCATCCGGATATTTGAAGATTACGATATCGCCGCGCTGCGGATCCGAGAAGAGATAGGCCAGCCGGAAACCAAACACGCGGTCGCCCGTCATGATGGTATTCTCCATGGAACCGCTCGGAATTCTCGCGTTGAGCAGAATAAAGCTGTTGACAAACAGTGCGATCGCCACGGCTACGGCAATCCAGAGCACATAATCCAGGACATTGCGCAGTGTGCTCTTTTGCTTTTCTTCCTTCTTCGGTTTTTTGCCCTCCGGACTTCCAGACAGATCCCTCGTTCCGGCTGTCTCCAGATCTTTCTCTTCCATATTGCGCTGCAAACTCCTTCCATTGAAAAAGCGGCCTGCGGAGAGATTCCCCGAAGCCGCCTGACCGATTTTGTAAACAGCGGACAGCTTTCCGGAACGCTCAGACAGACGCCGGCGTCCGCCCCGACAGATAGGAGCCGATCTTTTCAACCGCCATCTGCTCGTCCACTCCCTCTGCCTCGATCTTCACACTGCAGCCCGAATGAAGGCCCAGTGCCATCAGACCCATGATACTCTTTGCGTTCACTCTCCGGGTGCCGCACTCCAGCATAATATGGCTCTTATACTCGCTGGCCAGCTGTACCAGTACCGCGACCGGCCTCGCTTCCGTCCCACCCGAAATACTTGCCGTCACTACCTTCTCAGTCATCTAAGAATCCCTCCTGCTGAAACATTGTCTGTTCCGCAATCTCGTGAATTTTTCTGAAGCGATGATTCATCCCCGATTTTCCCAGCGGGGGATTCATCATTTCCCCCAGCTCCGTCAGTGAAGCGTCCGGATTTTCCAGCCTTGCGGCGGCTGCTTCGGCAAGATTCGGCGGCAGGGAGGAAAGCCCCGCGGTTTCCCGGATTCTGTCGATATCCCGAAGCTGTACGGCTGCGGCGGCGGAGGTTTTGTAAAGATTGGCTGTCTCACAGTTGACCCTGCGGTTGACGCGATTCCGCACATCCTTGATCACGCGCACGTTCTCAAAGGCGAGAATCGCTTCCTCCGCCTCCATCACCTTGAGCAGATCCGAGATCTGATTGCCCTCCTTGATGTAGACCACATGCTGCTTTTTGCGGACCACCGTGTGCGCCTCAATGCCGAACGCGGGCAGAAGCCCCGCGATCTGGTCCGCCAGTTCCCCGGTGGGACAGGCAAACTCACAGTGATAAAACCGGGAGGGATCGGTGATCGACCCGCAGGTGAGAAAGCATCCGCGGATAAAGGCCCTGCGGCTGCCGCTCTCCGTCAGGAGGCGCCGGTCCGCCGTGTCCCTGGCACAGAAGTGCCCTCCGCTCTCCCATTTGACAGCCATCAGAATTTTTTCGGACACCGGCGGCAGAATCTCCAGGCTGCCCGTGCCGAACACTATGTCAGCGTTTCCTAGTGTAAATGCTCTGGATAAAATTGTAAAGCATTTTCTGAGAAGGCCCTCATTTTCGGATCGAACGCGCAGCGCCGCCCCCGCATCCGTTTTCCTGATTTTCCCGCAGAACAGGAGGAACGCGTCCAGCTCGGCCAGCTGCATGTTTCTCGCATCGGGGAGCACCTTCAGAAGCTCTTTTCTCACTTTTCCGGAAAAAGAATCGGACATTGCCAGCCTCCTGCGCTCACTGACGCGTTTTTTCCGCCGCTGTCCCCTGCGCCAGATGACGGTAGATATCCCGGTGATCCGCCCGGACGCCGCACCCCTCTACCTTCTGCAGGCGCCGGCAGAGCTCCGCGGCAATGGCGACGGATCGATGCTGTCCGCCGGTACAGCCGATTCCGATGACCAGCTGGGTCTTTCCCTCCTGGATGTAGGCCGGAATCAGAAAGACGCACAAATCTTCCAGCTTGTCCAGAAAGGTCTGCACCTGGGCATTGCCGAGCACAAAATCCTTCACCGGCTCATCCAGTCCGGTCAGACGCCTCATATTTTCATAGTAATAGGGATTCGGCATGAAGCGCACGTCAAAGACCAGATCCGCGTCCGCGGGGATCCCGTATTTGAATCCGAAGGAAACAACGGTGATGGACAGGTTGTTGAACTTTTCCCCGCGGAACAGGATGTCAACCAGCTGTGCGCGCAGTTCCCGGGTGAGGAGATGCCCGGTGTTGATGACCGTGTCGGCCCGCTGCCGGAGCGGCTCCATGCTGGCGCGCTCCCTGGCAATGGCATCCTCAATCCGCATCTGCCTGCCGCTCGCTGCCAGGGGATGCGTCCGCCTGGTTTCCTTATACCGTTTGACCAGGACTTCGTCCGACGCATCCAGGAATAAAACCTTGCAGTTGACATTGTCCTGGCGCAGCTCATCCAGAACGCCAACCAGCATCGGCAGATGCTCCCGGTTTCGGATGTCCACCCCCAGGGCGATCTGCTGATACTCCTTTTCCGATGAAGTCATGGCCAGGGAAATGAAGGTATTGATCAGCTGGATCGGCATGTTGTCCACGCAGTAATAGCCGAAATCCTCCAGAAAATGCATCGCCGTGGACTTTCCTGCACCGCTCATTCCTGTCACAATGACAATGTTCACCGAACCTATCCTCCTCTCACCCGCATTTCCTGCCGGATCAGCCCTCCCGCGGGCGTCCGGTGCTGCTTTACGCTCTACGCATTGTCCGCGTCAAAATCTCCGGCCAGACAGACCTCCAGCTCCAGGCGGACGCCGGACGTCCGGTAGACTTCCGCCTGCACATGCCGGATCACCGCCAGAATATCGGAAGCGGTGGCGCTTCCGTCGCTGATGACAAAGCCCGCGTGCTTCTCGGAAACCCGGGCGCCGCCGACGGTATATCCCTTCAGCCCCGCCTCCTCGATCAGCTGACCCGCGAAATGCCCTTCCGGACGCCGGAAGGTACTGCCGGCGCTGGCGTACTCCAGGGGCTGCTTTGCGCGGCGCCTTCCGTTCAGATCATCCATGCAGGCCCGGATATCCGCCGGACTCCCCGGTGTCAGGTGCAGGCGGCAGGCGAGAATCACCCAGCCGTTGTCGGCAAACACGCTGTGCCGGTAGGAAAGGCCGCATTCTTCTGCCGGAATCTCATGGAGCACACCGGTCCGGTCCATCGCGGTCACCTCGAACAGAACCTGCTTCATCTCCCCGCCGTAGGCGCCGGCGTTCATCCGGATACCTCCGCCGATCGTCCCGGGAATCCCCGCGGCAAATTCGAGGCCGGACAGGGAGGCACTGAGCGCAAGCTGCGCCGCGGCAGAGAGCGTGACGCCGGCACCGGCCATGAGCATCCCGGTCTCCGGGTCTGCCGCAAGGCCGCCGAAATGTTTTCTCATGCCGATCACAATTCCCGGGAAACCGGCATCGGCAAAAAGGAAATTGCTGCCGCGCCCCAGAATCTCCACCGGCACGCGGTATTCCGAACAGATTTTCAAAACCTCCGCCAGCTGCTCTGCGCCGTCCGGCGTGATCAGGTATGCGGCCGGACCGCCCGCATGAAAGGTGCACAGCGGTGCCAGCGGAACCTGCTCGGCAAAATCCTCCGGGGCAACGGCGGCGCGGCACGCGGCCGCCGCGAGAGCCAGATTATTCTCCATCGTCATTCTTCCTCATCATCGCTGCTGTTCCGGTTGAGATTGGCCTGCACGCGGTTGTAGAGCTCGCGGGCGGCATTGTATCCCATCTTTTTCTGGCGGTAGTTGACGGCGGCGCACTCGACAATGATGGCCACATTTCTGCCGGGACGGATCGGGATGTTGTGACAGATCACCTTGTTGCCGAGAAATTCCGTGTACTGGTCCTCCAGCCCGAGGCGGTCGTATTCCTTGTCCTTGTTCCAGTCCTCCAGGTTGATGACCATGTCGATGGACTGGGTGTTTTTCACGCTCTCGACGCCGAACAGGGTCTTCACATCGATGATGCCGATTCCCCGCAGCTCGATGAAATGCCGCGTGATGCCCGGTGCCGACCCGACCAGGGTGTCGTCACTGACCTTGCGGATTTCAACGACATCGTCCGAGACCAGCCGGTGGCCCCGCTTGATCAGTTCCAGCGCGGTCTCGCTCTTGCCGATTCCGCTCTCCCCGGTGATCAGCACGCCTTCGCCGTATACATCCACCAGCACGCCGTGGATGGTGATGGTCGGCGCCAGCTCAACGTTCAGCCAGCGGATGATCTCGTACATGAGCTGGGAAGTCGTCTTCTCGGATACCATGATTGGCACGCCGCACGCTTCTGCCATGGACAGAAGATGTGCGTCGGGCATGTTTCCCCGGCTGAAAACAATGCCGGGAATGCCGCTCTTCAGGAGCCGGTCCACCATCGCAATGTGGGTCTTTTCATCCAGCGTCTTGAGAAAATTGTACTCCACCAGGCCGATGATCTGAATCCGTTCCTTGTCAAAGCTGTCATAATACCCGGCCAGCTGCAGGGCCGGGCGGTTGATGTCCGGATGAAACAGCCTGATTTTGTCCGTGTCGATGTCACTGGTGAGCAGCTGAAGGTTCATTTTTTTGATCAGCGCTGTGATCGTTACTCCGCTCATACTGTCTCCCTTTCGCATGCAGGTCCGCGCTTGCCGGCCTCCGCCGGCCGCGGGTCCCGGTGCTCGCGGATTGCTGCCGCTGCACACCGGTGAATGGATCATTTCCCCTATTTTAGCAAAGTGCGGCGGACGCGTCAATTCAGGCTGCCGGGCTCTGTTTTCTGTCCCTGCGGAACCGGGCCGCTCTTTCCGGAAGCCACGGCAGTGTCCGCCGAAACCGGGCCGCTCTTTCCGGGAGCCACGGCAGTGTCCGCCGAAACCGGGCTGCTCTTTCCGGGAGCCGCGGCAGTGTCCGCCGAAGCCGGATCAGTATTCCCCGGCTGCCGGTGGAAAAAGTTCCACACCGATTCCGCGGCCGCGCGATTCATATTCTCCGCCCGGGCCAGATCTTCCACCGGGGCATCCCGGATCACCCGGATATCCCCGAAGGTATGCATCAGGCCGAGCCGCCGCTTCGCACCGATCCCGGGAATGTCATCGAGCACCGAATGCACCTGCTCGCGGCTGCGCAGGCTCCGGTGGTAGGTGATGGCAAAGCGGTGCGCCTCGTCCTGGATGCGGGTGATCAGGTGAAATCCCTCGGAATGCGTGTCAATGGGGAGTTCGACGCCGTGATAATACAGCCCGCGGGTGCGGTGCCGGTCATCCTTGACCATCCCGGCTACCGGAATGTGCAGATCCAGCTTTTCCAGCACATCCTCCGCCATGTGCACCTGGCCGCGCCCTCCGTCCATCAGAATCAGGTCCGGCATGCGCGTAAAGCTGTTCTCTAGCGCACCGCTCTGCTGTTCTTCCAGACCCCGGCGGAACCTCCGGGTGAGCACCTCTGTCATGGACGCATAGTCGTCCGGCCCCTGCACGGACTGAATCCGAAACTTCCGGTAGTCGCTCTGCCGCGGCCGTCCTCCCTCGAAGACGACCATCGACCCCACCGATTCCAGGCCGCTGGTGTTCGAGATATCATAGGCTTCCATCCGGTAGACCGAGGAAAGCCCAAGCCACCCGGCAACCTGATTCATGGCACCGGTGGTGCGCTCCTCCTCCCGGCGGATCTTGTCCGTGTCCTTCGTGAGTACCATCCGGGCGTTTTCCTCCGCCATCTTCATCAGATACTCCTTCTGCCCGCGCTGCGGCACACGGATCACAACCTTCCGCCCCCGCTTCGCGCCGAGCCAGGCTGCCAGAGCCTCCTGGTCCTCCAGCTCTTTCTGTACGAAGATCTCGCCGGGAATGAACGGCGTCCCCGCGTAATATTGTTTCACAAAGTCTGTGAGCACTGCCGATACCGTATCATCCACCGCCACCGACAGGTGGAAGTGATCCCGGCCGATCATCTTGCCCTCCCGCACGTAGAAGACCTGCACCACCGCATTCTCTGCCTCCACCGAGCAGGCGATGACATCGCGGTCGTCGAGGGAATTGCTGTCGGTGATTTTCTGCTGCTGCGCCACTTTGCGGACACTCTCAATCAGATCGCGGTAATGTGCCGCCTTTTCAAATTCCAGCTTCGCAGACGCTTCCTTCATCTGCGCTTCCAGATTTCTGATCACCTTCTGGTCATTTCCGGAGAGGAGGCTTGTAACACTGTCGATGCGGCCGGCATAATCCTGTGTGCTCACATTTCCTGTGCACGGCCCGCAGCATTTACCGATGTAATAATTCAGGCAGGGACGCTCTTTCCCGATGTCCCGCGGAAGCACGCGGCTGCAGGTGCGGATCCCGAACAGGCTGTGGATCAGATCCAGCGTCTCGCCGATGTTGATGCCCACCGGGTAGGGGCCGAAATATCTGGCCCGGTCACGGTTTCTGCGCCTTGTCATGGTGACCCGCGGGTAGGCTTCGTCTGCCGTAACCCGGATATACGGGTACGCCTTGTCGTCCATCATCATCGTATTGTACTTCGGGCGGTGCAGCTTGATCAGGTTTGCTTCGAGAACAAACGCCTCCATCTCCGAGTCCGTCACGATGTATTCAAACCAGGCCACATGGGCGACCATCTGCTCCACTTTGCGGTTCGGCTTGCGGGAGTTGTTAAAGTACTGCCGCACGCGGTTGCAGAGTACCTTTGCCTTGCCCACATAGATGATCTCGTCATCTGCCCCGTGCATGAGGTAGCACCCGGGCCTGGCGGGGATTTTCTTCAGTTCTTCCCTGAGGTCAAATTCCATAGTGATCCATCTTTCCTTGTTTCCGGCTTCTCCAGGATGCGCTTTGCAGCGGACAGGGACCGATAACGGCAGTCAGCCCACACCGTGCACACGCACGGCATGGGCTGACCTGATTGTCCCCTGTCCGGCAGATACTGCCGGACAGGATCTTTCCTCTGCTGCTTTCCGAACGGTTCGCTGCTGTCGCTGTCATCCAGGCCTTCAACGACTGCCGTCGGGTGTTTCCCCGCTGGCAGGTGTTTCCCCGCTGCCGGAGGGTTCGCTGCTGACAGCGCTTTCACTGCTGCCGGAAATGCCATCGCTTCCCTCGGCGCGGTCCCCGCGACGGTCGGAAATCTCCTTGCCGTCCGCGGAATCCCGGGAGGCGGCTTCCCCTGCCTGTTTTCTCTTCTCCTGATCGGCGTGGAAGATCTCCATGAACTCTTTTCCGGTGATCGTCTCCTTCTGAATCAGGAAAGCAGCAATATCATCCATGATGTCGCGGTTGTCCGCCAGCATCTGGTAAGCGATCTGATACCGGTCCGCCAGGAGCTTCCGCACGGCCTCATCCACCTTGCTCGCTGTCTCGTCCGAGCAGTTCATCTGGGTGCGCCCGCTCAGGTACTGGCTCTGTACGGTTTCCAGCGCCATCATGCCGAATTCCTCGGACATTCCGTACATGGTGATCATCTGACGTGCGACCTGGGTCGCCCGCTCGATGTCGTTCTGCGCGCCGGTGGTGATGCTGCCGAAGACCAGCTGCTCCGCCGCCCGGCCGCCGAGGGCTACTGTGATATCGGCCAGAAGCTCTTCCTTTGACTGCAGGAACCGCTCCTCCTCCGGCGTCTGAAGGACATAGCCCAGCGCACCCTGGGTGCGCGGGACGATCGTAATCTTCTGCACGGGCTCGGCGTCCTTCTGCAGCGCCGAAATCAATGCGTGGCCGACCTCGTGGTAGGAGACGATCTTTCTCTCCTTCTGGTTCATGACGCGGTCTTTCTTTTCCTTGCCGACCAGAACGGTCTCCATCGCGTCCATCAGATCCTTCTGGGACACGGCCTTCCGGCCGCGCTGTACCGCCGTGATGGCGGCCTCGTTGATCATGTTGGCAAGATCCGCGCCGACAGCACCGGCCGTCGCCAGCGCGAGCTCCTCAAAGTTGACCGTCTCGTCCATCCGCACTTCCTTGGCATGTACCTTGAGGATGGCAACGCGGCCCTTGAGGTCCGGCCGGTCGACCACGATTCTCCGGTCAAAGCGGCCCGGGCGGAGAAGTGCCGGGTCGAGAATCTCCGGTCGGTTGGTCGCACCCAGCACCAGCACGCCCTTTGACGGATCAAAGCCGTCCATCTCCGCCAGAAGCTGGTTCAGCGTCTGCTCGCGCTCGTCGTTGCTCCCGGAAATCCCCGCGTCACGGACCTTTCCGATGGCATCGATCTCATCGATGAATATGATGCAGGGCGCATTCTGGGAGGCCTGCTTGAACAGGTCTCTGACACGGGATGCGCCGAGGCCGACAAACATTTCCACGAAATCTGAGCCGGCCAGCGAAAAGAACGGCACATGCGCCTCGCCGGCAATGGCCTTGGCCAGAAGCGTTTTGCCCGTTCCGGGGGCACCGACCAGGAGCGCGCCCTTGGGGAGCTTTGCACCGATGGCCGCATATTTCTGCGGATTGTGCAGGAAATCCACCAGCTCCGTCAGGGAATCCTTGGCCTCGTCCACACCGGCGACATCCGAAAACCGCACGCCGGTATCCTTGTCCATGAAGACCTTGGCATTGGACCTTCCCATGCCCATCACGCCGTCCCGGCCCCCGACCTGCCTTGTCATCTGGAAGATCAGGAACATAAAGATGACCAGCGGAACCAGCTGGACCAGAAGATAGATCACCGTGGAGGCTGTATCACTCTGCACCACGCCGCGGTAATCGACGCCGGCCGCCTGCAGATGCGCCAGCAGGGACGGGTCGTTCAGGGCGACAGTATAATAGTCAATATAGGAATTCTTATCGAGATGGTAGGTGATCCGGGTCGACGAAATCTTCACATCGCTGATCCGGCCGTCATCCAGATCGCTGAGGAATTCGTTGTAGCTGACCTCCCGTGTGGTCTGGGAGCTCATCAGCCCCTGCAGGCCCCGCACAATCAGAAACGCGACCAGAAGCGTAATGACCAGAATCAGCCAGAAATGCTTCGGCGTACCGCCGTCACCGCCTGCCGGGCGCCCGGGTTTTCTGCCCGGACCGCCCGGGCGGTCCTTATCCTCCCCGAGGAACCCACTGTTATCGTCATCGTCATCAAAAAACAAGGCAGATCCTCCTGTATCAAACAAACGAAAAGCGTTCAAGCATCTATAGTTGAACGCTTTTATCATATCACAGACGTCAAGCCGGCAGGCTCCCCGTTCTCTCCGGAAGATGTCCCGCCGGCCTGTACAGAATCTGTTTCTTAAGCCTTGCTTTCGCACCGTCGGGAACATCCGGCCGGCACAGGTCACCTCGCGGCGGCAGGCGGTGTCTTGCCACCCTCAGGATTCCCTGTGGTATTCCTCGGCCGCGAAGCCTGCGCACTTTTCCGCGATTCTCCAGCCGCGCACCAGCGCGTCCCGCTGTTTCATCTCCATGGTCGGTGCAAAGCTTCTCTCCAGCCTCCAGTTCGCACGCAGTTCATCCAGGCTGTTCCAGAAACCGACGGCCAGCCCCGCCAGATAGGCGGCGCCCAGCGCGGTCGTCTCGGTGCAGACGGGCCGCTCCACACTGCACCGCAGAATGTCGGCCTGAAACTGGAGAATAAAATCATTTGCGCTGGCACCGCCGTCCACCTTGAGCCCGGATAGGCTGAACCCGCAGTCCTGTTCCATGGCGTGTACGACATCCATCGTCTGGTAGGCCAGCGATTCCACCGCGGCGCGGACAAAGTGCGCCCGGGTGGTGCCCCGCGTCAGGCCGATCACGGTCCCCCGAGCATCCTGGTTCCATACCGGTGCGCCGAGTCCGGTGAACGCCGGGACGAGGAAGACACCGCCGGTGTCCGGAACCGACCGGCAGATCTGTTCGGTCTCCGCAGCGGAATGGATCATCTTCAGTTCATCCCGGAGCCACTGGATCACTGCGCCGGCTACAAACACGCTTCCCTCCAGCGCATATCCCGGATGATCGTCCGCACCGGCCGTCAGGGTTGTGACCAGGCCGTGCTCCGAGGTCACCGGCTGATCCCCCGTATTCATCAGAAGAAAGCATCCGGTCCCGTAGGTATTTTTCATCTCCCCGCGGTGAAAGCAGCACTGGCCGAACAGCGCCGACTGCTGATCCCCCGCAGCCCCCGCCACACGGATCGGGATGCCCGTCACTTCCTCCGCGGTCATTCCGAACAAATAGCTGCTGGGCTTTACCTCCGGCATCATGCAGGCGGGGATATTGAAAAGTCTGAGCAGATCGGGATCCCACTGCAGGGTATGGATGTTGAACAGCATCGTGCGGGAGGCATTGGTATAATCGGTGGCATGCACCTTTCCGCCGGTGAGTTTCCAGATCAGCCACGAATCGACAGTCCCGAAATACAGTTCTCCCCGCTCCGCCTTCTCTCTTGCGCCGCTGACATGGTCGAGAATCCACGCGATCTTGCTGGCAGAGAAGTAGGCATCCGGAATCAGCCCCGTCCGCTCCCGGATCATCTGCGTGAATCCCTCGGCCTTCAGCCGGTCGATCATCCCGCTGGTCCGCCGGCACTGCCAGACGATGGCGTTATAAACCGGGACCCCGGTCTTCCGGTCCCAGACGATGGTCGTTTCGCGCTGGTTGGTAATCCCCAGCGCCGCAATATCTCTGGCGGTCACACCGACCTGCGTCATCGCTTCCATCATCACGCTCATCTGGGATGACCAGATTTCCATCGGGTCGTGCTCCACCCAACCAGGCTCCGGATAGTACTGCCGGAATTCCTTCTGTGCAGAACCGATGATGGTTCCCTTCCTGTCAAAAAGGATGCAGCGGGAGCTTGTCGTCCCCTGATCCAGCGCCATCACTACTTTTTCCATATTGTCCTCCTGTTCCCACGGGCTGCAGCAATGAATATCAGTATCTCTATTATATAAAAAAAGCCGCGGTGCTGCTACCGTGGCTTTTCCTCGTTCACTGATCTTTCACACAGAAGCCGGAACCGGTCCGATGGACAAACTCCTGATCTGCCTGCATCTCTGTCAGTCGAAGATATCCTTCAAAGATTTCTTTCTTCTGCCCGCAGGCGTCTCAGGTGCTTTTCCCGTCATCAGTTCGTCATATCGCTGCAGCGCTTCCTTCTGTTCCCTGTTCATAGAAGTCGGCACCTGCACCACCAGCGTCACATAATGATCGCCCCGCACGGTACGGCTGCGAAGACTGGGGACTCCTTCCCCGCGCAGTCGGATCTGGGTATCGGTCTGCGTTCCCGGCTTGACGGTATATTCCGTCTCCCCGTCGATGGTCGGAATTTTGATCTGCGCGCCAAGGGCCGCCTGGGCAAAGGAAATCGGCACCGTGGAATAGATGTCGTAATCCCTTCTCTTGAAGACCGGATGCGGGGACACAGAGACCTGTACCAGAAGATCTCCCCATTCGCCGCCGTTTTTCCCCGGATCCCCCTTCCCGCGCAGCCGGATGCTCTGACCGTCGTCGATGCCGGCCGGAATGGTGATCTGGATCTTCTTCCGGCTGGTCTTGTATCCAAGGCCGCGGCAGTCCGGGCACTTGTCCTGGATGATCTTTCCGGTTCCATGACAGTCCGGGCATACCTGAATGTTCTGCATCATGCCGAACATGGACTGCTGCCGGTATACGACCTGGCCGGTGCCGTTGCACTTCGGACAGGTGATCGGCGATGTGCCCGCCCGCGCACCGGTTCCGTGGCAGGAGGTGCAGATATCCTTCAGATTCAGCTCCAGCTCTTTCTCCGTGCCCTTGACCGCCTCCATGAAGGTGATGCGGACCGCCGCGCGGACATTGTCCCCCTTCTGGGGGCCGTCCGGTCTGCGGCTTCTCGCGCCGGCGTTTCCGCCGAAGAAGTCGCCGAACAGATCGCCGAACAGGTCGCTGAAATCGGTTGCGGAATATCCGCTGAACCCGTTTCCGCCGTTTTCGAAGGCAGCCTGGCCGTACTGGTCATACTGCGCTCTCTTTTCCTTGTCGCTCAGCACGGAATAGGCTTCCGAAGCTTCCTTGAAAATGTCAGCCGCCTCCGGGCTCGGATTGATGTCCGGATGATATTTCTTGGCGATCTGGCGGTAAGCCTTTTTGATCGTCGCGTCATCCGCGTCGCGCGGTACCCCCAGAACTTCGTAATAATCTCTCTTCTCTGCCATATTCTCCCCTGCTGATTCCTTCCGTGATCAGATCACTGCACCTGCCCCGCGGAAATCGGGACAAACGAATTGCCAGACGGGCAGACACCTCGCCGTCTGGCAAAAACTGATTTCAGCGCTTTCCGCCAAACCGTCCGCCTGCCGGAGTGTCCTCCCCGCCGGGGAGGGCACTCTGCGCTGTCTGTGTCAGGTGGGATCGTACCATGCGTCTTCGATCAGACTTCCTTATAATCTCCGTCGACAACGTCGTCATTGTTTCCGCTGCCGGAGTTATTGTTCGTGCTGCCGGTGCTGCCAGCGCCCGGATTCGGTCCTGCGTTCTGTCCGCCCTGCTGCGTCTGCTCATACATCTTTGCGAAAAGCTGCTGTGCACTGTTCATCAGAGTCTCTCTCTTTGCCTTGAGCTCTTCCGTCTGGTCCGGCGTCACATTGTTGATATCCGTCTTGTTGATGGTCTCGCGCAGATCCGCAAGATCCTTCTCCACGGTGCTCTTCAGGCCGGCATCCACCTTGTCTCCGACTTCCTTCAGCGCATTCTCGGTCTGGTCAGCCAGGCTCTCCGCGTCGTTTCTCGCATCGACACCTTCCTTGCGGGCCTTATCCTGTGCCTCATACTCCGCCGCTTCCTTCACGGCCTTGTCAATATCAGCTTCCGACATGTTGGACCCTGCCGTGATGGTGATATGCTGCTCCTTGCCGGTGCCCAGATCCTTTGCCGAGACATTGACAATGCCGTTGGCATCGATATCGAAGGTCACCTCAATCTGCGGCACACCTCTTCTTGCAGGCGGGATTCCATCCAGACGGAACTGGCCGAGGGACTTGTTGTCTCTTGCGAACTGGCGCTCACCCTGGACCACGTTGATATCCACCGCGGTCTGGTTATCGGCTGCCGTCGAGAAAATCTGGCTCTTCTTGGTCGGGATGGTGGTGTTTCTCGGAATCAGGACCGTTGCGATACCGCCCATGGTCTCAATGGCCAGAGACAGCGGCGTGACATCCAGAAGAAGGATATCGCCGGCACCCTTGTCGCCTGCCAGCTTGCCGCCCTCGATGCAGGCACCGACGGCAACGCACTCATCCGGGTTCAGGTTCTTGGACGGCTCCTTGCCGGTCAGCTCACGAACCTTCTCCTGTGCGGAAAGCATACGGGTGGATCCGCCGACCAGAAGGACCTTGGAAAGATCTGCCGCGGTCAGGCCGGCATCGCGCAGTGCGTTCTGCACCGGCGCCACCGTGCGGTCGATCAGATCTCTGGTGAGATCATCAAACTTTGCACGGGTCAGCGTCATATCCAGGTGCTTCGGGCCGTCCTGGGTTGCCGTGATGAAGGGCAGGTTGATGTTGGTCGTGGTGGCGGAGGAAAGCTCCTTCTTCGCCTTCTCGGCCGCATCCTTCAGTCTCTGGACCGCCATTCTGTCGTTGGACAGATCGACGCCTTCCTTCTTCTTGAACTCATCGATCATCCAGTCCATGATGCGCTTATCAAAGTCATCGCCGCCCAGATGCGTATCGCCGTTCGTCGCAAGAACCTCAATCACGCCATCGCCGATCTCGATGATACTGACATCGAAGGTGCCGCCGCCGAGGTCGTAGACCATGATCTTCTGCTCTTTTTCATTGTCCAGGCCGTAAGCCAATGCTGCAGCCGTCGGCTCGTTGATGACACGCTTGACATCCAAGCCTGCAATCTTGCCGGCATCCTTGGTTGCCTGACGCTGAGCGTCATTGAAGTAAGCCGGGCAGGTGATGACCGCCTCGGTGACCTTCTCGCCCAGATAAGCCTCTGCATCTGCCTTCAGCTTCTGAAGGATCATTGCGGAGATTTCCTGCGGCGTGTACTGCTTGCCGTCGATGTTTACCTTGTAATCCGTGCCCATGTGTCTCTTGATCGAAGAGATGGTGCGGTCCGGATTGGTGATGGCCTGGCGCTTTGCCGCCTCGCCGACCAGTCTCTCACCGTTCTTGGTGAATGCCACGACAGACGGTGTGGTGCGCACACCCTCCTGATTGGCAATGACAACCGGCTTTCCGCCTTCCATGACTGCCACGCACGAATTCGTCGTACCAAGATCAATACCAATAATCTTACCCATAATAGAATCTCCTTTTCACTGTCGGCCGGTGAACCGGCCCTATCGAAAATGCCGTTTGCACGGCGTCCTGTAATCTGTTTCAGTTGGCGACTTTCACCATGGAATGTCTCACTACCGAGCCCTTCCAGGTATACCCCTTCTGGAATTCCTCCACGACGGTGTTCTCGCCGACAGAATCATCGTCCACATGCATGACCGCGTTGTGGAAGTTGGGATCAAAGGGCTTGTCCTTTGCCTCGATCACTTCCAGGCCGGCATCCTTCAGGTCCTTGACCAGCGAATCATATACTTTCTGCATGCCCGCCGCGAAAGGCTCTGCCTTCTGCTCGTCGGTCAGTGTCGAAAGCCCGCGCTCAAAGTTGTCCAGCGCCGGGAGCACCTTTTCGATGATGGATCTCGCCCCCAGGTCAAACATGGAAGCCTTTTCCTTTTCGGTGCGCTTCTGATAATTGGCGTATTCCGCCATCATCCGCTTGTACCGGTCCGTCAGGTCGGCGTTCTTTCTGGCAAGCTCGTCGATCTCGCGGTCCTTCTTGTCTCTGTGGAAGGGCTTCTTCTTTGCATCGGAGGATTTTCCGTCTCCGGCATCCTCCTTCTTCCCGTCGGCCGAAGCATCCGAGGAAGAGCCCTCCGCTTTGTCTTTCGTTTCTGTATCAGAACCGGAAGAGCCTTCCGGCTTCCGGCTGCTGTCTGATGTCTTCGTCTCTGTATTCTGATCGGATGAACCGGACGTTTCCGCGTTCTTTTCTTCCGCCTCCGCGTCACCGTTCTCTATCTTAATATCTTCTGCCAAAATTCCTTCCACCTTTCCAATGCCAGCCGATTTCCTGCTGCAGCCGTCCACGGCAGCTTACTGATCCGGACCTCTTTCTCCCGGGCCGGAATCCGCTTTCGATTCCGCGCTGTCTCCGGCACCGGCCTCCGGCTTCGCGCCGTCGCCGCCGTAGATCTCATCCAGCTGTTCCTTCATGGTCTTCAGCGTACTGACCACCTTTTCGTAATCCATCCGCTTGGGACCAATGACACCGACCGTGCCCTGCAAGCCATGACCGAGGTTATACTTCGTTGTGACGACACTGAAATCCTTCATGTCCTTGACCGGAGACTCCTCCCCGATATAGACCTGAATGTCATTGCCATTACTGTCCCCGTTTCCGTCAGCAGGCGGATTCATGAACTGTGCGAGTTCTTCCTTGTTTTCGAACGTGGAGATCAGCTTCTTGGCGCTCTCCTGATCGGAAAGCTCCGGATACTGAAAGATATTCTTCGCACCGCTGGTATAAATCTGCGGTCTCTCCGCGTCGTACCGGATGGCTTCCGCCACGGCATCCACCACCGCTTCCACCAGAGCCTTGTGCTGAGGCCCCGCCTGACTCTTCAGCTGGGTGATCAGGTTGAGATTGATCTCATCAATGGTCAGACCGGTCAGGGCGCTGTTGAGCATGACATTGAGTTTGAGCAGTTCGTCGGGCGAAACATCCACCCCGATATTCAGGACAGAGTTCCGGACGATGTTGCCTTCCACCACAATCACGATCAGCACCTTGGTCTCATCCACCTTGGAGAGCTGCAGGAACTTGAGCTTGTTGCCCTGGTACTGCGGACCGGTGATCATCGCCGCATAATTGGTGTTCTGCGCCAGCATCTGCGCCAGCTGCCGGAGCACAAGCTCCAGACGGTCGACACGCGAGATCAGAACCTTGTTGATTTCCTTCTCATCCCGGTCATCCTGCTTCATCAGATGGTTTACATAAAGCCGGTAGCCTTTGTCTGACGGGATCCGGCCTGCCGAGGTGTGCGGCTGAATGATCAGCCCCATCTCCTCCAGATCGGACATCTCGTTGCGGATGGTCGCGGAACTGAGGTTCAGATCCGTATATCTGGCAATGGTCCGTGATCCGACCGGTTCCCCGGTTTCCAGATAATTCTTGATGATTGCCGTAAAGATCTTCCATTTGCGCTCGTCAAGCACCGGTTCTTCCATCTGGATCACTTCCCTTTCACTTTATTAGCACTCAATCTCTCTGAGTGCTAACGATAATATACATCGCGTTCCCACCCCTGTCAACACTTTTTTGTATTTTTCCGAAAATTTCCGGATCCCGGATCTGTGGAAGGAGCAGGATCATGCCGGCACAAGCCGTCCCGCTCTGCGGTCCTGATCCAGACAGCCGGAAGCGTGCAGATGGAAGAGGGCCTGCTGCCGGATGATTCCGGCGGCAGGCCCTCTTCTCCTCTGAGGTGCCCCGACCCCGAAATCCTCAGGCCGCCAGGAACCCCCAGACGCCATACAGCACACAAGCCGCAGCGATCACCACAAGCGCCGCAATCAGCGCGCTTTTCGGCACGGATTTCTTCCAGAGCTGCAGGGCATCGCCCTTCTGCTTCAGGAAAGCGTCCTCCGCGGGCTGCAGCTTCTTTTTGACAAAGATCAGCATCTGCTTGTCCTTCATGATCATCACATACTCGTCCGGGCGGTCATACATGGCGTCCACCTGTGCCCACTTGTAGATGACCTGCTCATCGATCGAGGAACGGTAGTTGATGATCTGGTCGTCGTCCATCTTGATATGCTTTTCTGTCTTGGCAAGCTTCTCCTCATTCCGGCTGGCCCTCTTGAAATAATCCACTCTCTTCCAGCACAGATAGATCTCGACAACCACGATCACCGCACCGATCCCGGCGTTCATGATAAACTGGTTGGTATTTCCCAGTTTCAGAAACGGCATGGCCGAGGCAACGGACCAGAGCCCCATCCCGAGAACGAGCAGGATCAGAACGGAGTAGACCGCGTGCCGGCAGAAGAGATTCCAGATGGATACGCGGTAGAATTCTTCGGCATCCAGTCTGATCACATGATTCACTTTGTACATTTCCGTTCACCTTTCTGTATCTGCGCCGGATCCGGCGGAATCCGCATGCGTTTTTCCCAGCCCGTCCGGAATCCGGACAAACGTAGGATCCTGCAGAGTCTTGTCCAGCAGAAATTCCAGCAGGATGGCGTTGGAGACCTCCATGCCCTCTTCGGTAAGGAAAATCCGGTCCCCGCCGTCTGCGCTCTTTAAAAATCCCATGTCAAGGAACTGCGCGATCACATCTCCGTATACATTCTGCGCCGGCTCACCGAAATCCTGCGCAAACTTTGACAGGGATACCCCGTCCGACATCCGCAGCCCCAGCATCATGCGCTCTTCCATCTCGGATTCCCGGGAGAGAATCTCCCCTTCCGTGTAAACCGGCTGAAAGTCACCGTCCATCGGGAAGCGGATCCACGGGATTCGCCCCTCCATCTGCTCCGCCTCGTTCAGGATGACAGTCTGGGTCTCCCGGTTCAGCAGGCGAAGCATCCCTTCGCCGGCCCGGAGCCTGCCGCTTCCGCCGTCCGCCCGGATGCCCGACACCGCACCCTCGCCGATGCCAAGGTATTCCTTCTGCTGCCAGTATCCCGTATTGTGGCGGGATCGGAATCCGGGCCGGGCAAAGTTGGAGATTTCATAATGTTCGTAGCCCGCGCTGCGAAGGAATTCCCGGATCATCCGGTCCATCTCCGCCGCAGTGTCCGAGTCCGGGAAATCTTTGCGGTTTCCCTCCCAGTCGGCATACAGCGGGGTTCCCTTCTCCAGCGTCAGGCTGTACACCGACAGGTGTTCCGGCTGCAGCGAAACGGCTTCCTGCAGGGATTTCATCAGTGTCTCCCGCGTCTGCCCCGGCAGCGCGCTCATCAGATCCACGCTGATGTTGTCAAAGCCTGCCGCCCGGGCGTTCCGGAAGGTCTCCTGGAAATCCGCCGCCGTGTGAATCCGCCCGATGCGTGCAAGCAGCTCGTCGGAAAGGGACTGGCACCCGATGGACAGGCGGTTGATCCCGCAGGCGCGATACGCCGTGAGGCGTTCCGGGGAAACCGTACCCGGATTGCACTCCAGTGTGATCTCCGCACCCGGGAGGATCCGGAAGCTTTCCCGCAGCGCAGTCAGAATCCGCGCGGTCTGTTCCCCGGATAGCAGGGACGGCGTCCCTCCGCCGAAGTAGACGGTATCGGCGGGAAGCGTCACCAGATCCCCCAGTTCCCGGATTTTTGCGCAGAGCCTCTGCACATAGGCTTCGATCTCGTCCGGCTTCCCCGGACGGGAGAGAAAATCGCAGTATCCGCATTTTTTCACACAGAACGGGATGTGCAGGTAAATCCCCATCGACCGTCCCGCCTGTCTGGTTTCTGCGGCAGACGCTGTCTGTCCTGCCCTTTGTCTGTTTTCTGTCTGATTGACCGTCATCACTCGTCGTCCAGCTTCAGCACGCTCATGAAAGCCTTCTGCGGAATCTCCACATTGCCTACCATACGCATGCGCTTTTTTCCTTCCTTCTGCTTTTCCAGAAGTTTTTTCTTGCGGCTGATATCGCCGCCATAGCACTTAGCCAGCACATCCTTCCGATAGGCCTTGACCGTTGTCCGAGCGATGATTTTTCCGCCGACGGCTGCCTGAATCGGAATGTCAAAGAGCTGTCTGGGAATCTCGCCGACCAGCTTCTCGCACATCTTCTTCCCGCGCTCGTACGCGTTGTCTTCAAACACGATAAAGGACAGCGCGTCTACCTGCTCCCGGTTGATCAGGATATCCAGCTTGCAGAGTTTCGACGGGACATAGCCCTTCAGCGTATAGTCCAGGGACGCATAGCCGCGGGACCTGGATTTCAGCGCGTCAAAGAAATCGTAGATGATTTCATTGAGCGGCATCTCATATTTCAGCACCGCGCGGTTTGCTTCCATATAATTCGTGCTCTGGTAGACGCCCCGGCGCTCCTGGCAGAGCTTCATGATTGCCCCGATGTACTCCGTCGTCACCATGATCTCGGCGTCGACGATGGGCTCCTCCATGTGATCGATCTCGGAGGGATCCGGGAGATTGGAGGGATTGGTCAATTCGATCATACTGCCGTCTGTCTTGTACACACGGTAGACAACACCCGGCGCAGTCGTCACCAGATCCAGATCATATTCCTGCTCCAGGCGCTCCTGCACCACCTCCAGATGAAGAAGCCCCAGGAAGCCGCAGCGGAAGCCGAATCCCAGCGCCTGGGAGGTCTCCGGCTCAAACTGCAGGGAGGCGTCGTTGAGCTGCAGCTTTTCCAGCGCGTCCTTCAGATCCCCGTAATGCGCGCTGTCCGCCGGGTAGAGGCCGCAGTAAACCATCGGCTGCACTTTCTTGTATCCCGGGAGGCGCTCCGCCGCCGGGCGGTCCCGCTCGGTCACCGTATCGCCGACCCGCGCATCGCGGACATTCTTGATGCTGGCGGTGATATAGCCGACCATACCGGCCGACAGTTCGTCGGCCGGGTTGAATCTACCCGCGCCGAAGGTTCCGACCTCCGTAACCTCCTCCACAGCGCCGGTCGACATCATCTGAATCTGTGTTCCCTTCCGCACACGGCCGTCCATCAGGCGGCAGAAAATGATCACGCCGCGGTAGGAGTCGTACTTGGAGTCAAAGATCAGCGCCTTGAGCGGCGCGTCCGGATCTCCCGATGGCGGCGGAAGCTTCTTGACGATGTCCTCGAGGACTTCCTCGATGTTGATGCCGTTTTTCGCGGAGATGCGCGGCGCGTCCTGCGCCTCGATGCCGATCAGATCTTCAATCTCATCCGCCACGCGGTCCGGGTCCGCGCTGGGCAGGTCAATCTTGTTGATCACCGGAAAAACCTCGAGATTGCTGTCGATGGCCATATAGACATTGGCGAGAGTCTGCGCTTCCACGCCCTGGGTGGCGTCAACCACCAGAACGGCACCGTCGCAGGCCGCCAGGCTCCGGGAGACCTCGTAGTTAAAGTCCACATGCCCCGGGGTATCGATCATATTGAAGATATAGTCTTTCCCGTCCCTGGCATGATAGATGGTGCGGACCGCCTGTGATTTCACCGTGATTCCGCGCTCCCGCTCGACTTCCATGTTGTCAAGCACCTGCTCTGACATTTCCCGGCTGGTGAGCAGGCCCGTCTTCTCGATAATCCGGTCCGCCAGTGTGGATTTCCCGTGGTCGATATGGGCAATAATACAGAAATTTCGGATTCTGCTCTGGAGATCGCTCAATTCGTCTCACCGGTCCTTTCCTGATAAATATGCGAAGGCTCCGGGCGCACTGCGCCCGGAGTCTCGAATGGTTCGCCCCTCCGCAGAGGAAGGGGGATTCCTATCTGCACCGGAAACCTGTTCCGCCCGGCAGGCGGATTCAGGCCTCTCCCACCAGACGCACGGTCTCGCGGCAGATGGCAAGCTCTTCATTGGTCGGAATGACAAACAGACGCACCTTCGAATCGTCCGCGGAAATTTCCTGCTCGCTTCTGGTCTGATTGCGCTCTGGATCAATCTTTGCGCCCAGATACCCGAGATACTGGCCGACAATCTGCGCTCTCGTCTCCGCGTCGTTCTCACCGACACCCGCCGTGAAGGCAATGGCATCCACGCCGTTCATCGCGGCTGCGTATGCGCCGATGTACTTGGCAACTCTGTAGCGGAATGCATCCAGTGCAACCTGTGCCATGTGATTTCCCTCCGCCGCTGCCTTGCTGACATCGCGGAAGTCGCTGGACACGCCGGAAAGCCCCAGCACACCGGACTTCTTGTTCAGAATATTGAGGACCTCGTCCACCGTCTTGTTCTCATGGTTGCAGATAAACTGGACAACCGCCGGATCGATGTCGCCGGAACGAGTTCCCATGATCAGGCCTTCCAGCGGGGTCAGGCCCATGGAAGTGTCCACACCCTTTCCACCGATGGAAGCGGAGACCGATGCGCCGTTCCCCAGATGGCAGACGATGACCTTTGCATTCTTCGGATCCAGCTTTCCGAAGCGAATGGTCTCACGGGAGACAAACATGTGGCTGGTTCCGTGGAATCCGTAGCGGCGGATGCCGTACTTGTCATAATACTCCTTCGGAATGGCGTAATAGTACGCCTTCTCCGGAAGGCTCATGCCGAACGTGGTATCGAACACCGCAACGTTCTTCTTGCCGGGAACCACCTTCTCGCAGGCTTCGATGCCCATGAGGTTTGCGGGATTGTGGAGGGGTCCGAGATCAAAGCAGTCGCGGATGACTTTCTTCACATGCTCATCCACCACGCAGGACTCCGTGATGGTCGCGCCGCCGTGCAGGACGCGATGGCCGATTGCGCCGATCTCATCGACTGTTTTGACCACACCGTGGTCTGCATCCGTGAGCGCCTCAAAGACCAGCGAAACCGCCTTTCTGTGATCCGGCATCGGTGTCTCGACCACATAGTCCTCTCTGCCCGGAACCTTGTGCGTCAGCTTGGAACCATCAATCCCGATCCGCTCACAGAGACCCTTTGCGAGCACTTTCTCGGACTCCGAGTCGATCAGCTGATACTTCAGCGACGAGCTCCCGCAGTTAATGACCAGTACCTTCATGTTCTCCTCCTGTCAATGCGTGGTCTGAACCTGTTCAGAACCGTTTCTGTCTGTAAATCTTCCGGACGATTCCGGAAGGTATCTTCTCTTTCGTCCCTTTTCTGCCATCCGGCCGCCTGTAAGCAGACCTGGAACAGCACCCGCTTTTCCGGCCGACTGCCTCCGCCCTCCTGCGGGGAGATGGAATATCCACCCGCCTTTTCCAGCCTGCTGCACTTCAGGCCGCCTGCAGACAGGCGGCGGACAGCTTCACCGGGCATCACTGGATATCCGGATGCGCCTCGTTGTATGCCTCGATCTCGCTCTTTAACTGTGCCCACTGTGTCTCGTCGACATAGTACTTCGGGCAGTCCTTGCCGGTGCAGTCATAATGGCGGATCACGTGGTCAATATCGAGGTGAAACTGCTGCATCAGCCATGAAGTCAGACGGTAAAGGCTCTGCTTGGTGGTATCGGAGAATTCCCCTTCCCAGTCCTCATGGCAGACCTCGATGTTGATGGTGACCGGATTGTAGACATCCTGCACAGCATAGGCCATCTCATTGAGAGGCATGGTCTGGATCACCTCGCCCTGCAGCCCGACGATCAGCTGTGCGCTTGCCTTCCGCGCGCCGTAATAGGGATCCTCCGGATTTCCCAGATTGTCAAAGTATTCCCGGTTGCCCTCTGCCGTCGAACCCGGATTTGCCACCCAGTGGATGACGATATAGCTGACGGACTGAAGCGGTGTCATCGGGCGCGAATACTCATTCGGCCGGATGAATTCCTGTGTGATCCAGTCCGGCGTCTGAATGCCGGAGATATCGACCGGGTAATATACACCGGAAGCTGCTGTCTGCGCCGCGGTGGTTCCCGCAGATGCCTCCGTCGCTGCCGCGGCGGCAGTGATCGCGGGCGCGCTCGGCACACCCGCGGCCGTCGTCTCCGGTGTCTCGGCGGCGCCCGCCTCGGTGCTCACAGCGCTTCCGGCTGCCGCATTGTTCTCTCCCTCGGCCACGGTATCCGCTTCCGCCTTCCCATCTGCCGCCGCTCCGTTCTCTGCGGCAGTCATCACATAGGAATCCTGCGCGACATCACCGGCCTGTGCGGCAACCTGCGGCCGGACAGCAGAACCGACCACCGAGATCAACCCGATCACCATGAGGAGGGCCAGGATTCCGGCGACACCGATTGTCAGCCCGTAGCGCCCGTAATAGCGGATGCTGTCCGCCAGCCGGTCCAGCGGATGTCCGGATGCAGCTGTCTTTGCTGTCTTCACCCGGTTTACCGGCAGTTTCGTCCGGTCCGCCGGATTCTGCACGCGCTGTACCGGATTCTTCCGTCCTGATGAAACAGGCGCGTGTTCCGCCGGATTTCTCTGCGCAGCAGTCATTCTCACCCGCTTCGCAGGCGTTTTCCGGACTGCCGCTCTCCCCCGGCCGGGCTGGGAAACGCGGGCGGCCGAAGGATTCTTCCCCCGGGAAACCGGCGCTTCGGAAGGCGCCGCTTCTTCTGTCTGGTCAGGATCCTGACCCATTGCGCGCAAGAAAAGCTTTCTGCGCTCTTCAATATCCATCGGAACCTCCGGTTGCTTTTTTCCTGTGCCGGGAATCCGCCGCAAATCCGCGGAACCGGTAAGATGAAAGAGAATGGTAAAAATGCCGTCTCTGAAGATGATTTACATTTCACTGCCCGCTGTTCTATAATAAAGCGGTGTGTGTCGGGTGTCCGGACATCGGCGGGCAGACTGTCTTCCGCCGCGCGGCTGGACACATTTTTTTATTATAAGAGAGAATTGTTCGGTTGTAAAGATCCCGCGTCCGCCAAATCCGCCGGAAACGGGCCTCGGACAATCCATCCCATTGCAAAGGAGTATCGCATCATGAGTTCTCGTTTTTTCACACCTGCCGTCCGCGCAGGGAGAAATGCCGGGAAAGATCCCGCGTCCAGAGCGAAACGTGTCCCTTTTCTGCAGCGGAGGATCGCTCCCTGCCTGATCGCTTTCGCGCTCACTTTTCTGGTCATGCTGGTCATCTTTGCCCTCGATGAAATCTACCCGTTCGGCGACCGGAGTTTTCTGCGGACGGATCTGTATCACCAGTACGCCCCGTTTTTTCAGGAATATAAGAGGAAGCTGGCCAGCGGGGAAAGCCTGCTGTTTTCCTGGAATATCGGCCTGGGCACCAATTTTATGTCGCTGTATGCCTACTACCTGTCCAGCCCGATCAACTGGCTTCTGATCCTGTGGCCGCGCTCCGGCGTGATAGAATTCATCACCTACGGCATTGTTCTCCGGATGTCCCTGTCCAGCGCCTCGATGACCTGGTACCTGGACCGGAGAAATCCGTCGCCGCGTCTTTCCTCCGCGCTGTTCGGCATTTTCTACGGGCTGTCCGGGTACATGGCCGCTTACAGCTGGAACATCATGTGGCTAGACTGCATTTTCCTGTTCCCGCTGATCATCTGCGGTCTGGAGGATCTGATCGTCCGCGGCCGGGGACTTCTCTACTGCATCTCCCTCGCCTTCTGTATTTATTCCAATTATTATATCTCCATCATGGTCTGCTTCAGCGTGGTGCTGTTCTTTGCCGCGGAGCTGGTTCTGCTGGAGCCGGAGGACCGCAGCTCGACAGGCTATCTGAAGCGCGTGCTGTTCTTCTTCCTGTACTCCCTTCTGGCCGGCGGGATGGCCGGCGTCATGCTGCTGCCTGAGGTCGCCGCGCTGTCCACAACCGCATCCGGCAGCATCACCTTCCCCCAGACATTCTCCTCCTATTTCACAATTCTGGAGATGCTCGGACGGCACCTCATGAATACCGCGGTCGAGATCGGGCTGGACCACTGGCCGAATATTTACTGCGGCGTCGGGATTCTGATCCTGATCCCGCTGTTTCTCACAAGCCGGAATATCTCCTTCCGGGAAAAGACGGTCTGCACCGTTCTTGTCCTGTTTTATCTGCTCAGTTTCAGCCTGAACAAGCTCAATTTTATCTGGCACGGGTTCCACTATCCGAATTCTCTGCCGTGCCGTCAGTCGTTTGCCTACATCTTCCTGATCCTTACGATGTCGTACAAGGCTTTCCGGGATCTCCGGAAGCGTCCGGCAAAGGATCTGGTGCTTGCCGTTGCCGCGGCTCTGGTCTTCATCGCCATTGAGCAGCAGGTCAACGGCCAGTACACCGGGGACAGTCAGCTCAATGCAGACAGCGACCAGTACTACGTCTGGTACAGCTTCTACCTGAGCATTCTCTTTGTGCTGGTCTACGGCGTCCTGCTGCGCCTGTCTCAGATTCTGAAGAGATCCTGGAAAAAAGTCCTCCTGACCGCGGCGGTCGCCGCCGTCTTCCTGGAATCCACGATCAACATGCTGGATACTTCGGTCACGACGGTCAGCCGCTCCACCTATGTCCGGGACGACGAGACCGTGCGGGACCTCATCGATGAAGTCAACAAGGAAGAGGGCGGGAATCTGATCCGCGAGGAGCGCGTGGAAAACCGGACGAAAAACGACGGCGCCTGGTTTAACTACCATTCCATCTCCATCTTCTCTTCCATGGCGAATGCCAACCTGACTTCCTTCTACAAGCATCTGGGCATGGAGTCTTCCACCAATGCCTACGGGAGCACCGGACAGTCCTGGCCGGCCCTGATGCTTCTGGGCGTCAAGTACTCGATCTCGATGAATCCACTGAGCGACGACGAGAGTCTCCGGACGCTCTTCGATTCGAAGGACGGGGTCTATGTCTACCGCAATACCTATGCGCTGCCGATCGGCTTTACCATTGACACCGCCGTGGAAGCGGAATGGAACACCCTGGATGTAAATCCCGCCGTCAACTGGAACAGTCTCTCCCAGTCCCTGACCGGAAAGGATCTCTTCATTGAGCAGCACAATGTGACCAATAACGTGACGACCTCCGTTTCCGTGGTCACCACCGATCCCGGATACGTCTACATCTACACCAACAAAGCCGGCGCCAACAGCGTGTCCGTCAGCTACGGCAGCGTCTCCAAGACCTGGAACAATCTGAACCGGGGATATTTCATCACCTCGGACGGCCCGGTGGATGCGGGAACCATCTTCACCGTGACCGCCTCGGGCGACAGCAGTTCTTCCAACGTCACGCTGAATGCCTATGTGATGGACGAGGATGTGCTGAAGGAAATGTATGAGGTTCTGAACGAAGAACCGCTGCAGATCACGAAGTGGTCTTCGACCTCCCTGGAGGGCACGGTGGATGCCTCCTCCGCGAAGACGCTGTTCCTGTCCATCCCCTACGACAAGGGCTGGACGGCAACGATCGACGGAAAGCCCGTCGCAACTTCCTCCTATAAAGATACGTTCCTGTCGATTGCCATTCCGGAGGGGAAACACACCGTACGTCTGAGCTATACGCCGAGCGGATTCCATTCCGGCCTGCTTCTCTCCCTGATCAGTATTGTCCTGCTGATTCTGGTGGAGCTGCTCCGGAAATTGATCCGCGCAGGCCGGCAGACCGCACCGGACGACCCGGACGGTTCTGATCTGTCGGAGGAGGTCATCGACGAGCTGGCATCCTACGAAGGGCATACCGGCCGTGCTTCCGGGCAGACCGGCAGGCTCCGCAGCCGTATGCAGACAGCTTCCCGCACGGAGGAGAATCCAGAAAGCCTGCCGGATGAGACCGGCGGGGCGGATCCGGCAGAATCTGCGGATCCGGCAGATGCTTCCGCCCCGGAGGACGCGGCAGATGCAACCGACGGAGATGACCGCGCGGACATGGCGGATGATCCCGATCCGGAGGGTCCGGCGGAAGCGGCGGAGACTGCCGATCCGGGTGATCCGGCGGACATGGCGGATGCGCATCGTCCGGACACGGCGGGGCGCCGCGGCCGGACGGCGAATGCGCCGCGCGAGGATCAGCGCTATGCC
>OMZJ01000023.1 GCA_900315495.1 uncultured Lachnospiraceae bacterium | reverse complement strand
ATTTTCACTGTCGCCAGGCAGATCTTGAAATCCTCCGCCAAGCTCGGCTTTGCGATGTACATCAGGTCCAGCAGCAGCTTATCGTATGGCGTGGTATTGTACTTACCGTATACCTGCGCATAGCCGGTGAGACCGCACTTGCACTGCAGCCGCAGGTCAAATTCCGGCAGGAATTCTTTATACTGGGCTGCGATCTCAGGGCGCTCGGGTCTGGGACCGACGATGGACATATCTCCCTTGAGAATGTTGATCAGCTGTGGCAGCTCATCCATGCGGCAGGCGCGGATGAAATGTCCGACTTTTGTGATTCTGGGATCCTTCTCACCGGTGGACAGTCTCGCGACGCCGTCCTTCTCAGCATCCATCCGCATAGAGCGGAACTTTAGTACTTCAAAGACCCTGCCGTTTCTGGTGAGTCTCTTCTGCCGGTAGAAGGCGGTACCGCCGTCCGAGCGGATGATCAGCGCCAGCACAATCATCAGCGGGCTCAGAATCACCAGAGCAGTTCCGCTGAGGAGAATATCAAACAGGCGCTTGAAAAACAGGTACTCCGGCGTCGGATTGTAATGCGCCACGCGAAGCATCGGCAGATGAAACAGGTGCATTTTCTCAGCGCCTGCCATGATCACATCACCGATTCTCGGTATCAAATATACCGCTACATCATTGGCAACGCAATACTTGACAATCTGGTTTCTGTCATGCGAGTGCAGGCCGTACAGGAAGACGACCTCCGCATCGCCGATGACATTCCGGATTCTCTGGTCCTCGATGGCATTGTGGTGCGCATCCGCCTGGTAATCTACCGTCCTCTGCGGGAAGACCTCCCGGATATTCAGCGTGCGCTCGACCTGAAAGTGCGCCCGCATCCCCGTTTCCCTGACCAGGTTGTCGAGGTTCTGGTCTTCATCGTACAGGACGATCGTTTTCTTCGGCGGATAATGTCTAAAATACCACTGATGGCTCCAGTACGCCCACCCGCAGATCACAAGGATCTGGCAGCCGAGCACCAGCAGCATGCAGGGGATATTGGGCACCCGGAAGATCAGAAGCCAGATGACAATATAGATCAGAAAGTCCGCAATACAGGCGGACAGTGCCTGCGCATAGATGATTTCCGAAATGGCACTGATCTGCACCAGAAATCCGTGATACAGGTGCGCAATCAGGTAGAACATCGCTGCATAGAGAAAAAGGATCAGGCAATTTCCAAGATGGTGATACGGCGTGCGCATCTGCGGCGAATAGAAAAGGAACCATGCAAGCACGAAGGGTACACATACTGCGACCAAACCAATCAGTTTTACGAATCGCAGAAGCACTCTGTGTTCCGTCGCACTTCTGCCGTCGATGTCGGTTTTCGATGCGCCTGAATAATGGTAGACCGTTTGATACTCTGACATGTTGCTGAATCCCCCGCGTTATCAATTTTTCTTTGATTCTTTATGTTTCAAATATTTCAATTTTCTGCGGCAAATGTTTACAAATTCATGCGGCAGATGCTGCCTGTTCCATCCCGTGACTGCGGTATGCGGTGAAGCAGCCGGAATATCCGGTTTTCATCCCACTTCCTGGTTTTTCTTCCCCGCCTGCCGGTCTGGGAAAACCTCGATGCCGTTCTTCAGTTTCGCCTCGCAGGTATCCAGGAATGCATGGACATTCTCGGCATCCATCCGGTATTCCTTCGCGATGAACTCGAAGAACCACAGGAACAGGGAGGCAAGCCCGGCCTCGCTGATGACAGCCATCAGGATCGTGCCTTCCGCGGAAGGGACCTGGACGATCGTATTCCCCGCCTGCGTGGTGACTTCGATCTGCGCGCTGCCCTTCAGGTCCGGCAGATCGACCATGGTAACTTCGCCCCGGTCAAACCCGGCACGCCACCGGCGAAGCATCTCCAGCCGTTCCGCCGGAGAAAGCGGCGTCATGCAGAGCGGATTAAATTCGTTGATCAGGCCGCTGTCGGTAAAGTATTCGATTCCCTGGCGGGTACAGAGCTGCACCATTCCGGACTTCTGAAGGAAACTCTTCTCCTGCGGAAGGTAGGACTGAAACTGCGCCAGGAAACGGCTTTTCTCCGACTCAGGCAGCCGGAGGTGCCTTTCCGCCAGCGTGTCATTTTCCCGCAGGAGGTAGATCCCGCAGACGCTGGGGGTGAATATATAGCAGTTCTTTTCCTCCTCTTCGCCGTCAGGCCTGTCGTAGGTGAAGTTTTTCATCACGTCGAACAGCCTTTCCGGCGGGACCCGGGAGATAAACTCATGGGAATCGGCCTCGATGTCGCCGAAGATGTCCACGATGGTCCGGCGGATTTCGGGATTGCTGATCAGGAACCCCCGGCTCAGCCCGCTGTCAAAACAGCAGGCATACTCGTCCGTGATCACCAGCTCGGTTGTGTGCATCTGCAGATTTTCGAGGGCTCCGATGTTGGTATAAATGTTCCGGAGATGGTAGTTTGCATACCGCATGGAGAGCGGCAGCAGGCTTCCCAGGCAGCTGATGTTGTACAGACGGTGGTCCGGGCGCACCCGCTTCATGTCGTCCAGCGCCACGATGTGCTCCACCGTCATGCCGGGATAGAACCGGCAGATCCGGTCCAGGGTATACGTCGCGACCGACTGGCAGCCGGCAGTATAGATGCGAAGTTTCTTGTCCTTCCGCTGGCCAGCCGTCATGCAGATAGAGTAAATGGCGTTCTGAATGTCGTCACTGCCCCGGAGGGACATGGTTTCCCCCGTCAGCGCTTCCCAGCTCTCCTGGTACGGCATGTCGCTTCCGCCCGGCTCCTGGCCGAGCCGGTTGAACAGTCCGACGATCTGTTTACTGGCAAAATAATGGTTCGGTTTCAGGATGGTATAATAGTAAGAATCAATCAGATCCGATTTTTCGGCGTGGCCAAGGCACAGGTAATCCGCAATCCGCTCCACCATCTTCCGGTTGGAGGGGGTGCGGGTGCCCCGTACAATTTTATAGACGGACGAGCGGTCCGCTCCCAGATACCTGGCGAGATCGAACACGCGGATGTCCCGTTCTTCCATCAACTGAGAAAGCATTTCAGAAAAGCTTACCATAACCCCTCGCTTCGGCTGTCCATGCGCGGATGCACCCGGAAGTATCTGAATCCGTCGGATCAGGGGCAGGTCTGCTTTGCGGACAGACGATGCCCAGTTTTCAACGTTGCCGGATTATTTTATTACAGATCCAGCCTTCCATGAAGGTGTGACAGGAAAGTGGACACTCTTTCTGCACACAGATCGGAATAAAAAAGGAACAGCATCTCCCCGGCGGCATGCCGGAGATAAACCATTCCTTCTCTCGTATCTTACTTTCCGGCTTACCGGCACCTGCCGCAGACGGCATCTGACCCGCCGTGCGGACTCATTCCTGCTCTTTGCTCTGGTAATACCCGTTCTTATAATAGCCGTGTTTGTAATAGCCTCGTTTATAATAACCGCCGCCGGTTCCGCCGGCATCGTTGTAAATAAACCCGAGGACCTTCCCATGTGCAAACTTCAGCTGGCTGAGGGTATCGCTGACCGCACGGTATTCCGTGGTTCCGTCCCGCACCACCAGGACGTATCCGTCGATCAGCGGGGAGAGGATCTGCGCATCCGAAACCATCGTGACCGGCGGCAGGTCAATGATGACGTATTCATACTGTGCCCGGAGGTCCCGGATCAGGTCCGCCATCTGCCGGGACTGATACAGCCAGGTCGGATCCGGCGCGCGGTTGCCGGCCGGGATGAAGGAAAGGCCGCTGTGGTTTTCCAGGATCCACATGCCGTCCGCCATGGCAGCCTCCCCCGCCAGGATATCCGAGAGTCCCGGGATCGACTTGCAGCCCAGTCTCTTGGAAATCGTCGGCAGCCGCAGATCGCCCTCGATCAGCATAGTCTTTTTCCCGACCTGCGCGAAGCTGATGGCCAGGTTCAGTGCGTTGAGCGACTTTCCGTCGCCGCGGAACGCGCTGGTCACGCCGATCACCTTGCATTCCTTCCCCGGAAGGGAAAAGATCAGATTCGTGCGAAGCGCCTTGTAGGCCTCCTGCTCGGGCCACGGCGAATTCTCTGTCAGGATCAGTTTCTGCTCCTCGGCAAGCCCGGTCTTTCCATTCTTCTTCTTTTTCGATCCCACTGCCATCCGCTGTACTCTCCTCATTTCTTCAGCCGCTGCATCTGCCCCGTTTCAAGGCAGATGCGCATTTCCCGTCCATTCCGGACTGCGGCGTCTCTGCCTATTCAGCCGTTGTATTTTCCCCGCGGCACCGCTATCCGCCCGGCCTCTTTCAGCCGTCCGCACTGACTGCCGGCCAGGTTCCGGACCCTTCTGACTGATTACTGATCCCTTACTTCTGATAATACCCGTAGCTGCCTTTTTCTTTCCCGACCTGATCCAGCGACGGGATGGTTCCGATCACCGGAATCCCGAACTTCTTCTCCAGTTCATCCGCACTCTTGACGCGGTCATCTGTGAGCTCGCTGATCACCACAACGGCAACCGCAAGCAGCAGCCCGATGAGGGCCCCGATCACGGTATTCTTCTTTACGCTGGGCGAATACTTCGAATCCGGCAGAACCGGCTTTGCGACGATTTTCATGGAGCTGCCCTCCACGATATCCGCGATATAGTCCGGCGCGGTGTCCGCAATGGCGTCCGCCAGCTGCTTTGCTTCTTCCGGGCTTTTCATCGTCACATTCAGGACAACCAGCTGGATATCGGACTGGATATCCGTGGAAATGCAGCCGGACACTTCTCTATAGCTGTACGGCAGGGCGGCCTCCTTAACCGCATCCTCCACCACCGGGCGGCTCTTCATGATGGCCGCGTAGGTCTGCACCAGGTTCTGGCTGGCGCTGGTATCGCTGCTGTTGATGGTATCCACGCTGGAGGAACTGTAGAGGGAGTGGTTGTTCACGTAGGCGGTGAATCCGGACCGGTAAGTCGGTTTTATGAAAGTCGTTGTAATCAGAAATGCCAGGGCTGCGCCGACAAGCGTCAGCAGAATGACAAACTTTTTTCTGGCCCAGATGGCTCCGAAAAGCTCTCCGAGATCGATTTCCTGCGTATCGTCACTGGCTGTCATGCCCACGGCAGCATTCTGGTTTCTGGTGTCCAAGGTGTGTTCCTCCTGTATCGAGTCAATGCTGTTCTTAAATATAGGATACTTTTACGATCCCTGTCAAGGGTCTGTCCCCGGATTGGACAGCGCTTTCCCCAGTTTTGTCAGTTTTCCTGTGCTGACGGCTGATCTGTGTGGATTTTCCGACAGTATGCCATGGAAGCTGCCCGTAAATGCGAAAAAGCCCCCTGTGCGGGCACTGCCTGGCAGAGCCGCACAGGAGGGCTTTCTGTGGATGTTCCAAGAAAACTGCAGATTTCCGAATGCCTCGGATATTCTTCGTACGCAGGCATTTTCATCGATTCACGGTCGTTGACTGCGCCTCTCCGGGCTGCTTTTCTCCGCCTTCAGGTATTTCTTCTTCCACCGCGCCTCCCACCTGTCCGCCTGCCTCAGCGCGGCCGGCTCAATCCACCGGATGCGGACGGCATCGATCAGGGATCCCGCGCAGAAAATGGCGGCGATTATCAGCAGCGCATAGAGCGGAAAGAGCGGTTTCTGGTAGAGCACCGTGTCCACCTGAAACAGGTTCTGCCATAGCAGAGAGCGCACAAAGGGAGAGTCGTGCAGAAGGTAGATTCCGAAGGTGGTCGCGGCGATGCGGTTGATCACGGGATTTTTTCCCAGATCGGCCGATTCAAACAGGCCAAAAAGCGTCACCGCGCATCCCGGCACGCACACGGCAATGTTGATCATGGGAAGGATCTGTGTCTGCAGGGTTTCTTCCCAGACGGCGGGATCGGCATCCTGCGTGTAGTAGGTCCAGTCCGCCTTCACGCAGTACAGCAGGACAGAGAACATCCAGAACACGCAGAACAGCATCGCGGCCATTGCCCGGTCCTCCCCCGTTTTATACCGGCTGCCGTACAGGCGGATATACCCGCCGACCGCATAGAAGAAGATGGCTCTGCGCAGGGAGTTATAGGGTGCCCCGAACTTGGCCAGGGAGTACCAGAAAAACCACATGATCAGAAGCAGAAGCCGGTATCCCCTGCGGTTCAGTTTCCCCGCGGCGGCGTTCAGAACCGGCGACATCAGCATCAGGAAGACGTAGGCCGTGATAAACCACCAGCCTCCTCCGGTGACAGGCGTCAGAAGATACTGCAGGGCGGTGAGGGGATCGACGGAATCCGTCATGCCGAGCCGATGGCAGATCTCGTACAGGGCAAAAAGGAGAACCCCGTAGAAGCAGGTCTCCAGAAGGACCCTTTTCAGGGATCCGCGCTTCCGGTTGATCTGAAAGTAGCCGGTGATCATGAAGAAGAGCGCGACCCCGATCTGACCGCCCGGAACCAGGAAACAGGTGAAGATCTGGTTGACGGCGGAACCCGCAAACCAGGTATCCGGATCCTGGTACAGGGAGACGCCGTGAATGGCAAGATGATATCCGATGATCATCAGCATTGCAATAATGCGGATCATCTCAAAGTTTGAAGAACGGTTTGAAGAACGGCTGCACATGAATGAATGCTCCTTCCTGTTCTGGACAATGCCGAAATATCCGGGCTGTTTTCCCATCTTAGCAGAAAACACGATTTTGTACAATTTTCACCCGATTCCTGTCCCGTTTTGTATATGATTTATCCGCTTTCCCCGGCTGCTGTCAGAATTCTAATTACTTGTTGACATTCACGAACCAAGATGCTATCTTTATTGCATGATGCCGATGATGATGGCATCCGGCGCCTTGTTCATGGGCGATAATAGACAAAAGTTGTTCCGGTATCCGTTCGGAGTCTGCCTTTGAGATATGACTTTTTCGTCTGAATGCATGGTTCGGCTTTCGTCTCCGGTTTCCCGGTATCAGCAGTCCGCACAGGCGAACTGCCGTGCCGCTTTTTCCCTCTTCACCGGCCGTCAGTCACCCCGGCCCGCAGGGCGAAAAGCGTTTTTCGCTTTCGTCTTCCCCGGGCTGTACCCTTTTCAGCCGCAGGGCTGAACTTCTTTCTCTTATCTTATATCTTTATATCTATCAGGGAGGATCAACAAATGAAAGCAAGAAAGATTCTGTCACTGGGACTCGCCTGCATTACCGCAGCGGGAATGACAGCTGTTCCGGCATTCGCCGAGGAAGCGACCACCGAGGCAGCGGGCGGGTACGAAACCGAAGATTTCTCCGGTGTCACAATCGAAATGCTGAATACGAAATCCGAGATCGAGGACCAGCTGGAAGCAGCTGCCAAGACCTGGGGCGATGAGACCGGCGCAACGCTGAATGTTTACACCATCGGCTCCGGTTCTCCTTCCACCGAGATTTCTTCCCGTTATGCCGCCGGCAATGCGCCTGCGCTGATCATGGGCGACATTCAGGATATCGTGACCTGCGTGAAGGCCGGATATGCAAGAGATCTCTCCGATCAGCCCTGGGCTGCAAACGGCGGAACTACCTACGGCTATTCCACCGCAGACGGCCTCTGGAGCTTCCCGTTCTGCATCGAGGCCCGCGGCCTGATGTACAACAAGACTGCCATCGAAAATACCCTCGGCAGAGACTGGGATCCGTCGGAAGTCACCAGCATGGATGACCTGAAGTCCCTGTTCGAAGAGCTGGCAGATGCCGGCATGGAGACCCCGGTAGCCCTCAACATGGAGGACTGGTCCCTGGGCGGCCACTATCTGACCCTCGTCTATGAGCAGCAGGGCACCGATCTCGACACCGCCGAGAAGTACATCCGCTCTTTGGCAGACGGCTCCGAGAAGATCGAGGACAACGACCGGTTCAACAGCCTGTTCGATACCTTTGATCTCCTGATGCAGTACAACAGCAACCGCGATGATCCTCTGGCTGCGGACTACTCCATGAACGCTGCTGACTTCGCAGAAGGCGACATCGCATTCTGGTTCAACGGCAACTGGGCATGGGCTGAGACCTCCGAGTATTACGAGGACGGCACCGAGCTCGGCATTATGCCGGTTCCGCAGAATGACACCGACAACAACGCAAATGACTGGCTGGCAGGCTCCGCTTCCAAGCACGTCATGGTCGATACCGTCGACAATGACGAGCAGCAGCAGGCGGCGGCTCTGAACTTCCTCAACTGGCTGGCCAACACCGATGAGGGCAACAAGGTTCTCGTTGAGGACTGCTCCCTTGTTCCGGCATTCTCCAACATCGAGGCTGACGCGACCAACGGTCTTGCACAGAGCGTGAAGGATTACGCTGCAGACGGCAAGCTGTTCCCGGGTGTCATCGATTATCCGGGCGACCACTGGTCCACGCTGGGCGCTTCCATGCAGAACTACCTGGGCGGCACCATTGACCGGGCAGAGCTTGCCAAGGAGATCGACGACTACTGGACTTCCCAGACGCTGGATCCGTGGGAGGATTGATCTTTCCCCGGGCAGCGGTATCTGAGATCAACTGACTGAATCACCCTGTGCCGGTTTTGATTCCACGGAATCGGGACCGGCACATTTTCTCAGAAGCCTGAAATTTACGAACCTGAAAAGATCCGGATCGGATCATACGGTGTGTGGAGGTTCTGTAATCATGAAAAGAAACAACAAGGCGCACATGATCGGTGAATTTGCCCTCTTTGCAGGGCCGGCCGTATTCTGTTTCGTTGCGGTCGTCATTATCCCCTTCCTGTACGGACTCTATCTGACATTGACAACCTGGGACGGCCTGTCTCCGACAAAGGATTTTGTCGGCCTCGCCAACTACATCAACGTGTTCAAGGACACAGATTTCTGGTCATCCCTGGGCAAGACGATTCTGTATGTCGCGATTTCCACGGTGCTGGTCAATGTCGTCGGCTTTGCGCTGGCGCTTCTGGTGACCGGCAAGATGCACGGCAAGAATTTCTTCCGCGCCGGCTTCTTCACTCCGAACCTGATCGGCGGTATTATCCTCGGATATATCTGGCAGTTCGTGTTCAACCGCGTCATGACGAACTTCGGCTTTATGAGCAAATCGATGCTGTCTTCCTACGGCACCGCGTTTGCCGCTCTGGTGATCGTTACGATCTGGCAGTACTCCGGATATATGATGCTGATCTACATCGCCGGCCTGACCGGTGTCTCCGAGGATCTGCGCGAGGCAGCCAAGATCGACGGCTGCACGGACAGCCAGTGCACGCGCTTCATCGTTCTGCCGCTGATGCGCTCCTCGTTCACGATCTGCCTTTTCCTGACGATTACCAGATGCTTCATGGTCTATGATGTCAACCTTTCCCTGACAGAAGGCGGACCGGGCGGAAGCACGGTTCTGGCGGCCATGTTCGTCTACAACAAGGCATTCTCCTCCAAGCAGTACGGCCTGGGTCAGACGGAAGCAGTCATCCTGTTTATCGTCGCCGCAATCATTGCGGTCTCGCAGGCGGCATACAATTCCAAGAGGGAGGTGGAAGCATAATGGGCAGCAATCTGAACAGCACCTCGGCACGGGTCGGAAGAATTATCCGGTTCATTGTCACGTGCCTCGTATTCGTCCTCTACATGTTCCCGTTCTACATGATCGTCCTCAACTCCTTCAAGGATAAGAGAGATATCGTCAAGGTTCCCCTGGCCTGGGGCACGCTTGGCGGCGGCAAGAAGGGATTCACCCTGACAAACTACGTGGAAGCCTTCCAGAAGATGAACTTCCTCAGATGCCTGCTGAACTCCTTTATCATCACATCGGTCAGCGTGGCTCTGATCATCCTCGTCTCCTCGATGTGCGCCTACATCTTCGTGAGAAAGAACTGGAAGATCAACAAGTTCTTCTACTCCCTGATGATGTTCTCGATGGTCATCCCGTTCCAGGTTGTCATGATCCCGCTGATCTCCATCTACGGCGGCCAGCTGAACATGCTGAACCACCGCGCGACGCTGATCTTCATGCACGTGGGCTTCTCCGTCTCGATGGCCGTGTTCATGTATCACGGGTTCATCCGCGGAAGCATCCCGCTGTCTTTGGAAGAGGCCGCCGAGATCGACGGCGCCAGCCGGCCGAGAACCTTCTTCCAGATCGTGTTCCCGCTGCTGAAGCCGACCACCGCAACGCTGGTCATCCTGTATGCGCTGGCGCTGTGGAATGACTACCTGCTTCCGTCCCTGATCCTGACCAGCAAGGACCTGTACACGATCCCGATCGCGACGAAGCTGTTCCAGGGCGCTTACGGAAACCAGATGGACCTTCTGATGGCGGCTCTGGTGATGGCCATTATCCCGGTCATCATCCTGTACATCGCACTGCAGAAGTACATCATCGCCGGTGTGGTCGCCGGTGCCGTCAAGGCCTGATTAAGGATCCGGCCGGAACGGATACGGATTCCGCAAACATTGGAACCTTCACCGCACAAACCAAAATGATGCCGGAAGCGGCACGAAGCATTTGCTTCGTGCCGCTTCCTTATTCACAGTGTACGGGGAATTATTCCCCGGAGCAGGGTGACAGGGAGTTAATCGCTGAACAAAGAGATACAGATCTGGAATCAGATCGGAAGGACAGAAAGGACAAGACAAAATGGAGAATCAAAAATCTGTAAGGGAGCCGGCCTGGTGCCAGCCGCTCCGCGAGGATCTGGACCACATGGCGGAGGAACTGACGGAGAGCCTGCAGGGCTGGGAGGAACGGGATTACACCGTCACGCCTGAACAGAAAGGGTACGCCGGAGGGATGGCGACACCCTTCCTTCAGGCGGCGATTGACGATGCGGCAGCGCACGGAGGCGGCCGGGTGGTTCTTGCAGAGGGGGATTATCTCTCCGGAACCATTGTACTGCAATCCAACGTCTGCCTGGAAATCCGTGCTGGTGCGCGGCTTCTGGGGAGCATCCGCCCGGAGGATTATCCGGATCACGCTGCATCCCGGAGAACGGTCATGGACACGAACATGGCCCAGAACAAGTCCCTGATCTTTGCCGAAGGCTGCCGGAATATCGCGCTCTGCGGGGAAGGCGTGCTGGACGGCCAGGGAAGCCGGACAAACTTCCCCGGTGATGAAACCACCGGTGCCACCCCCGGGCGTCCCTTCCTGATCCGGATTCTGGACAGCACCGGTGTCACGGTCCGGGGAATCACCATCAGGGACCCCGCCTGCTGGACGCAGAATTACCTGAACTGCAGCCGGGTGCTTCTGGAAGCCCTGACGGTGGAGAGCCAGAGCAATTTCAACAACGACGGCATTGACCTGGACGGCTGCCGGGACGTGATTGTCCGGAACTGCAGCATCAGCTCGGGGGACGACGCGCTGTGCATGAAGGGGGCTTCCCAGTGCGAGACCAGCCGGATTCTCGTGGAGAACTGCACGCTCCTCAGCTCCTGCAACGCGGTAAAAATCGGGACCGATACCCAGGGCGATTTCCGGAACATCCTGGTGCGAAACTGCACGATCGGCGGCGTTTCGGAGGACATGCGGCGGATCAAGCACGCGTACTCGGATTCCGGCTTCTCCTGGGAGGCGGTGGACGGCGGAACCGTCGAGCGGATCCGCGCGGTGCACATCACCATCGTGCGGGCCTGGAGCCCGTTCTTTATCCGGCTGGAAAACCGCGGCCGGGTGAAGCCGGAGGATCCGAAGCCTCCCATCAGCCGGATACAGGAAATCCTGATGGAGGACATCACCGGGGAGGACAACGGTCCCCGCGGTTCGTACTTTCTGGGGATTCCGGAGCGCCCGGTGCGCCGGATTGTGCTGAAGAACGTGCATCTGAAGCAGCGGGCTTCCGAAAAGCCCGTCATCACGGAAGCAGAAATTCCATTGATGTACGGGGTCTATCCGGATGCGCACATGATCGACTCCTGCGGGGATGCGCCGGCCTACGGGCTGTGGGCAAGGGACGCAGAGGACATTTCTCTCATCGATTACCACGTGCAGCCATCCGCCGGGGAAAAGCGCCCGGAATATGTCGGCGTACTCCCGGATCCGGAATGATGCAGAATGCGAATCACCACAGGCTTTCACAGTCTGTGGTGATTTGTTTTACCGATCGATTCGATGAATCTCCGGTGCAGGAGGAAGAATTCTCCTCTGTCTCCCTGGCGACACCGCCAGGGGAATGCCGGCGACTGCAGGAAGGATGCCCCCCCAATCTCCGCCGGGGACATTGCCGCCAGAGGAATACATGGGACTGCAGGAAAAATTTCGCCGGAGATATAAAATCTCACTTGACATTTAATTCAGTTTGATGCAATATAGTTGTGTACAATATATTTGATGTTAAGAAAATCTCCGATCCGGGGATTTCCACGCAACACTGAGAAAAGGATCCCGAATCAAGGTTTTCCACGCAGCACCGGGAAAGGATCTCTGGTTCAGGGATTCCCACGCACAGCATACAGGAGGCATTCAGATGAGTACATTTTATGATTTTTCTGTGACAAAGCGGGACGGCACTCTTCTTCCGATGAAGGACTTCGAGGGCAAGGTGGTTCTTGTCGTCAATACGGCAACCGGCTGCGGCTTCACCCCGCAGTACAAGGACCTGGAGAGCATCTACGAGGAGTTCCACGGCCAGGGGCTTGAGATTCTGGACGTTCCCTGCAACCAGTTCGCCGGCCAGACCCCGGGAACGGACGAGGAAGTCCATGAGTTCTGCACGCTGAAGTACAACACGCAGTTCGACCAGATGAAAAAGAGCGATGTCAATGGAGAGAACGCGCTGGATCTCTACAAGTACCTGAAGAGCCAGAAGACCTTCGCCGGGTTCGGCAAAGGGCCGAAGGCGATGCTGATGAGCGCGATGCTCAAGAAGATCGACCCGGATTACAAGAACAATGCGGAGATCAAGTGGAACTTCACCAAGTTCCTGGTGGACCGCCAGGGAAATGTTGTGGCACGCTTTGAGCCGACCGCGGACATGAAGGAAGTGCGCGATGCCGTGGCAGCGCTGATCTAACCAGTTGTCTGCAGCCTGCATACCAATTCCGGATTCTCCCCTGCTAGAATGGATATAACCTGTTCAGGAGGGGGAAGAAAATCATGAAAATCTGGAAACTGGTATCAGGGATTATGTCCATCGTCTTTTCGGTGGTTGTATGTGCGCAGTCCTTTGCCGCCGGGATCTATAATTCGCTGGCGGACACGGGAGAAGTCAGCGGCAGCGCCGGCCTGATTGTGGCGGTCTTCCTGCTGGCCGGCGGCATCGTCTCGATCGCGACCCACGCATCCGACAAGAAAGGCGGAAGCATCGCCTGCCTGATCGTATTCGTGCTCGCGGCTCTGATGGGATATACCATGGCGGGACATTACACCGATCTCAATGTCTGGGCCACCTGGTGCCTGATCTGCGCCGTCATGGCACTGATTGCGCTGTTTGCGCGTAAAAAGCCCAGCCAAAATCCGGCCGCATAAGTTCCAGGCCGGGCACCGGCGCAAAGAGCTGATCCGGACAAAAGCAAAGGACACCCCAAAAATTGAATCCGGCCGTCTTTCCGCGGAAACTGCGGGAAGGCGGCCGGATCTTTTTTCAGTACTCACTGCAGAATCTTCTCCCCGAAACGGTCCAGGAGTTCCTGGGCCTCCATCTCGGAAAGGTGATTGTCAAAGGCAAAAATCAGGATCGCGTCCCGCCGGTTTTTGGGGTACAGCGGGGCGAGGCCCGCCAGTTCCAGCCCTCTTTTCGCCTCGTGCAGGGACATTCCGCAGGCCAGCGAAAGCATGATAACCTTGTCTCTCCCGGGTTTTCTCATCCCGTTGAGGATCTGGTAACAATACGTTCTGTCGATGTCGCAGCG